>JAZQLB010000017.1:0-5128 GCA_045542475.1 Lachnospiraceae bacterium
AAAAAGATTGAAGAGGAAATTGAGAATAGAAAGCTGGTGCTTAGAAAGCAGCTTATTGAGGATGTAAAGGAAGCCAGAGCACAGGGCGATCTTAGTGAGAATTTTGAGTACTATGCGGCAAAGCGTGAAAAGAATCGTAATGAAAGCAGAATACGCTATCTTGAGAGAATGCTAAAAACAGCCACCATCGTAGAGGATAAGTCATCAGATGATGAGGTAGGCATGAATAATACCGTAGAGGTGTATTTTGAGGATGATGATGAGGTTGAGACTTACAAGCTTGTTACCAGTATCAGAGGTAATTCAATGAATAATTATATCAGCATTGAGTCACCTATAGGTAAAGCGATTATCGGTCACAAGGTTGGTGACAGGGTCGAGGTATTTGTAAATGACAAGGTAAGTTACTTTGTACAGATAAAGGGTATTATTAAGACTACTGACGATGAAGATGATAAAATCAGAGGCTTCTAGGAGGACATATGTCAAAGAAGGAAAAGCTTGAATTAAGGGAACAGCAGATAATTGAAATTATCAATGAGATGACATTGGATGAAAAGATTGGAATGCTTCATGGAGCAGGACTTTTTAGAACAGAGGGAGTTGCTCGTCTTGGGATTCCGCCTGTGAAGTTCTCAGACGGACCAATGGGTGTACGTCAGGAAATGAAAAATGACCGTTGGAGAGCAGCCTATGGAATGGATGATATGGTGACGTATTTGCCATCTAACAGTGCTATTGCTGCCACATGGAATCCAAAGCTTGCAAAAGAGTGCGGAAGAGTGCTTGGCGAGGAGGCAAGAGGAAGGGGCAAGGATGTTATTCTTGGTCCGGGAATTAATATAAAAAGAACTCCTCTTTGCGGGCGTAATTTTGAATATATGAGTGAGGACCCATATCTGGTAAGTGAGATGACGGTGCCTCTTATTGAGGGTATTCAGGAGAATGATGTAGCTGCATGTGTTAAGCATTTTGCAGCTAACGGACAGGAAACAAACAGACTATGGGTTGATACCATAGTTGATGAGAGAACCTTAAATGAGATATATTTTCCGGGTTTTGAGGCGGCAGTGAACAGGGCACATTCCTACTCTCTTATGGGAGCTTACAATCTTCTTAATGGACAGCATTGTTGCGAAAGTAAGGCTCTTCTTAATGAACAGCTTCGTAAAAAATGGAATTATGATGGTATGGTGGTAAGTGACTGGAGCGGCGTACATAATACTAAGGCCGTGGCAGAGAGTGCCCTTGATATCGAGATGAGTGTAACCAATAATTTTGATGAGTATTTTATGGCTAATCCTTTGAAGGAGGAGATAAAAGCAGGCAGAATAAGTGAAGCTCATATAGATGAAAAGCTCAGAAATATCCTTAGAATGATGTTCAGGCTTAATATGCTGGGAGAGAACAGGGATAAGCGTAAAAAGGGCAAATACCATAGCATTTCTCATATTAAGTCGGCAAAGGAGGCTGCAAGAGAATCAGTAATTCTTCTAAAGAATGAGAGTAATGTACTTCCACTTAAGAGGACAGACAAGGTAGCTGTTATAGGCTATAATGCTGAGTGTGTACATTCAAATGGCGGTGGAAGTGCTGAGATTAAGTCTATCTATGAGGTAACCCCGCTTCTTGCCATGAGAAGTACTTTAGGTGGAAATACAGAGGTAATATATGAGCCGGGCTACTATGTGCCAAAGCGCAAGGCAAAGCAAAGTGAAAGCTGGCAGGAAAAAAGTCTTGATGATATTGTAAATGCCAATATTGATATTAATGCCAGCCCACTTACTGATAAGGAACTTAAAAAGATAGAGAAGTACAGGGAAAAAGCAGTAAGACTTGCTACGGAAAATGAGCAGGTGGTTATATTTGCAGGACTTAACCATGATTATGATATGGAGGGACTTGATAAGACCACACTTAAACTGCCATATTATCAGGATGAGCTTATTGAAGCCGTACTTGATGCTAATGAAAATGCAGTTGTTGTGATTATGGCTGGGGCTCCGGTAGAGATGCCTTGGCTTAATAAGGCAAAGTCAATTGTATGGTATTATTATGCAGGACTTGAGGGGGCAACGGCAGTTGTTGAGGTGCTTACAGGCAAGGTTAATCCGTCAGGTAAGCTTCCTGAGAGTTTTCCTAAAAGTACAATGGATTTGTATCCTGTTAAGCTGGGAGAGTTTGGCAAGAGAGATGTTGTGGAATATAAGGATGGAGTCTTTGTTGGCTACCGCTACTATGAAACAGAAAATGTAGATGTCAATTTCTGCTTTGGACATGGCTTGTCCTATACATACTTTGATATATCGGAGCCGGAGCTTAAGGTTAGTGAAGAAACAGGAAATGTTAAAGTAAGCATGGAACTGTCAAATCTTGGAGATAGAGCCGGCAAGGAGACTATACAGCTATATGTAACTGATGTAAAAGCCACGGTGCCTCGTCCTGTAATGGAGCTTAAGGCATTTAAAAAGTTGGAACTTGATAAGAACGAGACAAAGAAAATAAGCTTTGAATTAGATAAGTCAGCCTTTGCATTTTATGATGTTAATAGTCATGACTGGGTTGTTGAACCTGGTGAGTTTGTAATATCCATAGGGTTCAGCCTTAAGGATATCAGACAAAAGGTAATTGTGAATATGTAATTAACAAAATGCCCTGCGTTAAGTAATCCGCAGGGCATTTCTAAAATAAAAGTGAGAAAAAAAGAAATCTTATAAGCAATTTAATTATAAACTAATCACAATCTTAGCTGTTACATTAGTAAGTAAGCAGCCATCAGCTTCATTGGTAAAGTCAGCTCCGTTTACGGAAGCAGCCGCTACATTAACAAGCTTGATTGTGCAAGGCTTCTTTGTATCAAGATTTATTTCAATATTACTATCTGAGAGTTTTTTTACCGAGATGTAAGCATCGGCATTAGCACTCATATCATAAACTGTTGTAGAAGCATCTGAAAGCTCATATACCTTAAAGCATACGCCATCAGCATAATCGTAATCAGGACGGTCAGCCTTTTCGTTAACGGCAACGATAGAATTCTCTTTAACAAAAAGAGGAATCTGTAAGTAACCACAAGGCTCGCTATACCAGCGTCCGCCTTCTTTAACTTCGTTAGTAAAGAAGTTAGTCCATCTGCCCTCAGGTAAATAGTACTCAGCAATGCTGTCCTCATTAAAGATAGGAGCTACAAGCAGGGAATCACCCATCATGTACTGCTTATCAAGGTAATCACAGTTCTTATCTGCTGTGTACTCAAGCACCATGCTTCGCATCATTGGAATACCGGTCTGTGAAGCAAAGATAGCATTTCTATAGAGGTAAGGCATTAATGCCGCTTTTAACTTAGTAAATACTCTTACAACATCAACTGCTTCATCATCATACGCCCAAGGCACTCTGTATGAAGAGCTTCCATGTAATCTTGAGTGAGAGCTAAGGAGACCAAAGGCTGCCCATCTTTTATATACATCAGGAGTAGAGGTACTCTCAAAGCCACCGATATCGTGGCTCCAGTAACCAAAGCCTGACATACAAAGTGAAAGTCCGCCGCGTAAGCTTTCTTCCATTGACTCATAATCAGACCAGCAGTCGCCGCCCCAGTGTACAGGGAACTTCTGACCTCCAACAGTAGCAGAACGGGCAAATAATACAGCCTCGCCCTTGCCACGTTTTCTCTCAAGAAGCTCGAATACGCACTGGTTATAAAGGTATGTATAGTAATTGTGCATCTTTTTAGGGTCAGCACCATTAAAGTATACTACATCCTCAGTAGGGATTCTCTCACCAAAGTCTGTTTTAAAGCAGTCAACGCCCATATCAAGGAGCACTTCAAGCTTATCCTGGAACCATTTGCAGGCATCAGGGTTAGTAAAGTCAACAAGTGCCATGCCCGGCTGCCACATATCCCACTGCCATACATCGCCGTTAGTTCTCTTAACAAAATAGCCCTTTTCCATACCCTCTGCAAAAAGTGCAGATTCCTGACCAATGTATGAGTTAATCCATACGCAGATATTAAGACCCTTAGCCTTAATTCTCTTAAGCATACCCTCAGGGTCCGGGAATACACGCTCATCCCAGATAAAGTCTGACCAGTGGAATTCCTTCATCCAGAAGCAGTCAAAGTGGAATACACGAAGTGGAATTCCTCTGTCTAACATTCCGTCAATAAAGCTCATAACTGTTGCTTCGTCATAGTTAGTTGTAAATGAAGTAGAAAGCCATAAGCCGAAGGTCCAAGGAGCCGGAAGGCTAGGCTTACCGGTAAGGTCTGTATATTTAACAATAACATCCTTCATGGTTGGTCCATCAATAAAGAAGTAATCAAGATAGCTTCCCTCAACAGAAAATTCTGCCTTGGTAACATTCTCAGTACCAACTTCAAATGAAACCTCTTCAGGATGATTTACAAATACGCCATAGCCCTTATTAGAAACATAGAAAGGAATGTTTTTATAAGACTGCTCTGTGCTTGTACCGCCGTCCTGATTAGTAATATCTATTGTCTGTCCATTCTTTACAAATGGAGTAAATCTCTCACCGAAGCCATATAAATGCTCGCCAACACCCATGCTTAACTGCTGGCGGATATATGTATCCTTATAGTCGCCCTTATCATAAGCGTAGCCCTTCCAGTCAGTCTTCATAAGAGCTAAATCCTTACGTCCGCTCTTAGAAAGCACCTTGCCATTATGCTTATAGGTCATTGACCAAGGTAACTTGGTAATCTCAAGTGAAAGCTCGCCGCTGGTAATTGTAATCATCTCGTCAGTTTCAGAAACGGTCATGTTATCCTCGCTGGTATTAAGCTCAAAGGCAGGCTCCTTAATGCTCATTCCGAGGTGGTGATATGTCTGAACTCTGATTACGCCCTTGGCAGGAGCAGTAATAACTATTGTTAAATTAATACTTCCAAGAGTATCGCCTCTTGTGATGATTCTTATTGTTGGTGCACATAATGTGACCTTATTTTTTTCAATCTTAGTAAAATAAACCTCCTGAGGTGAAAAGCATGAACAGCCTTCCTTCTCAAGCCAGCATCCGTTTGAAAATTTCATAGTGTCCTCCATTTCTTAGAGTATGTTTTAAAACCATAATATAAGAAATTTAGTAAAATAAATACACGAAT
>JAZQLB010000018.1:0-4946 GCA_045542475.1 Lachnospiraceae bacterium
GTTGAAGAGAATAATTCCTTACCAATCTTATCATGTCCTATTTCATAATATATACCTGGAGAACGCACTAACTGGCTGACGATAACTCGCTCTGCACCGTTAATAACGAAAGTACCGGTAGCTGTCATAATAGGGAGATCACCCATGAATATCTCATATTCATTGATTTCTTCTGTTCCCTTGTTATAAAGTCTTACCTTAACCTTTAATGGTGCTGCATAAGTTGCATCTCTTTCCTTGCACTCTTCAATAGAATACTTCACATCATCTTCACATAATGTAAAATCCACAAATTCAAGGCTTAAATGACCACTGAAATCTGTGATAGGAGAGATATCTGCAAAAACTTCTCTGAGTCCTTCGTCCAAGAACCACTTGTATGAATCCTTCTGAACCTCAATAAGGTCTGGCATTTCAAGAACCTCATTTCGTCTTGAATAACTCATACGAATGTTTTTACCATAATGCATCGGACGTAATCTGTTTTTATCCATTGACGTTTCACCCCTTGCGTTAAATTTTGTATGGTTTTCATTTAGGGATATTCACCCATAATGTCGCATTTTCCATAATATCATTCAAGGTAAAATCTGTCAAGCATAATTTTGAAAAAATTAGAATTCTTGTGATACAGGACGAAATACATAGAATTGGCGGTAGGCTGTTACCGGTCGGAAGGACTCCAGGCTGCAAAGGAAAAAGCTGCACTCATCGTGCAGCTTTAAATTCATAGTAAAAGTTAAATTACTTAAGTGTAACCTTAGCACCAGCTTCTTCAAGCTTCTTCTTAATATCCTCAGCCTCTGCCTTGCTAACGCCTTCCTTAACTACCTTTGGAGCAGCTGTTACAAGATCCTTAGCTTCCTTTAAGCCTAAGCCTGTGATCTCACGAACAACCTTAATTACAGAAACGCCTGAACCCTCTGTAAGCTCAACGTCGAACTCTGTCTTCTCCTCAGCTGCTGCTGCAGGACCTGCTGCTGCAACTACAACACCTGCTGCTGCAGATACACCAAATTCTTCTTCACAAGCCTTAACTAAATCGTTAAGCTCTAATACTGTCATACCCTTAATTACTTCAATGATTTCCTGAGTTGTCATTTTAATTTCCTCCATTAAAATTATATTCTTTATTACGTTTCTTCTTATTTAATAGTTACTCTTAAGCCTCTGCCTGCTTCTCAGCAATCTGCTTAATAACACGAGCAAAGTTGGTAACTGGAGACTGAATGCTTCCAAGGAATTTTGAAAGTAATTCGTCTCTTGAAGGGATAGTAGCGATAACCTGAATACCCTTCTCGTCATAGTATGTTCCGTCAACGATACCAGCCTTTAACTGAAGCTTGTCAGCTGTCTTAGCAAAGTTATATAAAACTCTTGCTGGAGCTGTAGCATCTTCCTTAGAAATAGCGATAGCTGTTGGTCCCTGAAGGTCCTTAGCAAGCTCTTCAAAAGGAGTATCCTTAACTGCTAAGTTGATAAGTGTGTTCTTATATACCTTATAAATAACACCAGCTTCTCTTAACTGCTTACGAAGCTGTGTATCCTGCTCAACTGTAAGTCCACGGTAGTCAACAACTACAGCAGCCTTAGCACCATCAAGGTATGCAGCGATCTCATCAACGATAGGCTTCTTGATTTCTACTTTTGCCATGAATTTTTCCTCCTATTATATTTTGCGCCAGATAGTCCCAGCAAACATTTTGCCTTTAATAGGAAAATGCCCTCCATAGACAGGAAGGCACACATAAGTCGTCTTAATCAAAAACTCTTATATCCCTCGGCAGGTGTTTTAGCTTACGCCCATCCGGGCACCTGCTGTCTACGGCAAATTATATACGATTCCGCTTGTGCGAAGCTCGCAATATATTACGTTTCGTTCAAGCTTAAAGCCCGAACGAAACGAATTATATCATTATTTATATCCGGTGTCAACCGTTATTTTGCTTATTTTTAACTATGTTAAAAATTAACCAACGAACTTAGCTGTGCTTACCTTAACACCAGGGCCCATTGTTGAAGCCAATGTGATGTTCTTTAAGTAAGTACCCTTAAGAGCTGATGGCTTAGCCTTAACGATTGCATCCATGATAGCCTGGAAGTTGTCTGCTAACTGCTCTTCTGTGAAAGAAACTTTTCCTACTGGAACATGTACAATGTTTGTCTTATCAAGTCTGTACTCAATCTTACCAGCCTTGATCTCGTTGATAGCCTTTGTTACATCCATAGTAACTGTACCAGCCTTAGGGTTTGGCATTAAGCCCTTAGGTCCAAGTACACAACCAAGACGACCAACAACGCCCATCATGTCAGGTGTAGCAACAACAACGTCGAACTCAAACCAACCTTCGTTCTGAATCTTTGGAATAAGCTCCTCGCCGCCTACGAAATCTGCACCAGCTGCCTCAGCCTCTGTTGCCTTATCGCCCTTAGCGAATACTAATACTCTTACAGTCTTACCTGTTCCGTGAGGAAGAACTACTGCACCACGGATCTGCTGCTCTGCATGACGTCCGTCACAACCTGTTCTGATATGAGCTTCTACTGTCTCGTCAAATTTTGCAGTTGCTGCCTTCTTAACTAAAGCTACTGCTTCAGCTGGATCGTACTGTACTGTACGGTCGATTAACTTGGCAGCTTCTACGTATTTCTTACCTTTTTTCATTCTAAATAACCTCCTAGTGGTATTTGCGGGAATTTCCCTCCCACGTATTTATGTTCTTACGAACTGATTAAATGCAATTTTCAAATTATAATTAGTCTACTACCTTGATACCCATACTTCTAGCTGTACCAGCGATCATGCTTGTAGCAGCCTCGATAGATGCAGCGTTAAGGTCTGGCATCTTAAGCTCAGCAATCTTCTGAACCTCTGCCTTTGTAATTGTAGCAACCTTAGTCTTGTTAGGAACGCCTGAACCTGACTTAATGTTACAAGCCTTCTTAAGAAGAACTGCTGCTGGAGGAGTCTTTGTGATGAAGCTGAAGCTTCTGTCTGCATAAACAGTAATAACTACAGGAATGATCATACCTTCCTGATCTGCTGTTCTAGCATTGAACTCCTTTGTAAACTGCATAATGTTAACTCCGTGCTGACCAAGAGCTGGACCAACTGGTGGAGCTGGTGTTGCCTTAGCTGCAGGAATCTGTAATTTGATATATCCTTCTACTTTCTTTGCCATTTTGGCACCTCCTAAATAATGTGGTATTTGCGGGGATTGCCCTCCCACTTCCGTACACAAATGTAACGGACGCATTAAAATCTGTTACAATTTCTTAATTTCTGTGAAACTTAATTCAACCGGTGTTTCACGACCGAATACATCGATATTAATTGTAACTGTCTGCTTACCAGCATTAACAGCTTTAACCATACCGACCTTGTCTTCCCAGACACCAGATGTAATAGTCACGCTGTCACCAACCTTATACTCTGTGTTAGAGCTTACTGCGGCAGCGTTCATGCCTAACGACTTCATCTCGGCCTCTGTTAAAGGAACAGGCTTTGAACCCGGGCCAACGAACCCTGTAACACCTCGTGTATTACGAACAACGTACCAGGTATCATCATTCATAATCATGTTAACAAGAACATAACCAGGGAACATCTTTCTCTGAACCTGCTTCTTAACGCCATTCTTAACTTCCTGAGCGTCTTCCATCGGCACTAAAACCTCGAGAATCTGGTCCTGCAGATTTCTGTTTTCGATTGTTTTTTCAATATTAGCCTTAACCTTGTTCTCATAGCCTGAGTAGGTGTGGGCTACATACCATCTTGCCTCTGACATCCAATCACCTTTTCCTTATTTTACTAAGAATTCCAAACCGAATCTGATTACTACATCAATTACGGTAAGTATTACACCAAGAATAAAAGAGATTACAACAACTGCTGTAGTCTGCTTTACAACTGACTTGCGTGATGGCCAAGATATGCTCTTGAACTGACCCTTGAGGCCCTTAAACCAGCTCTGCTTCTTAACAGCAGGCTTAGCGTTCTTTGTTGAACTGCTCATCTTGTTACCTCCAATTACTTTGTCTCTTTGTGTAATGTGTGTGACTTACAGAACTTGCAGTACTTCTTGGTTTCCATTCTGTCAGGATGAGTCTTCTTCTCCTTAGTCATGTTGTAATTACGCTGCTTGCACTCTGTACATGCCAATGTTATCTTTACACGCACAACTTCCACCTCCAATTAGTTTCTTTTGAATTACTTGTTTTAAGGCATAAAAAAAAAGCCTTGTTTCTTCCATAGCTAGACTAATATATCATATGGAAATATGCAAGTCAAGGACTTTTTCGCTTAAACCCTACATTTTTTATTATTTTCTACCATCTTCGGTCAGTCTATAAAATCTATTTTACACTATTCATCCTGTAAAATCCACTAAAATCTGCTATAACAACTTGTTTTTTTTACTATAAAGTATTATAATTAAGTATGAGAAAGTATGCAACTAATAATAATGGATTTGTTTTTTATGTCACAAGGAGGTGACAGTTTTGATTAGTAGTATATATGAATATTATATTAATAATTATGGTGCCAAGGGTGTTACCCGTCATGATACCCATAAGAAGAGCGAGCTGCGTGCAATATACAACAATATCGTCAAAATCAATAAAGCTGCACCTTTTTATAAGGTAGATATGTCCGAGGGTTCGCAGAGGCTTGCTATTGATATTAAGGAGGCTTCTCGTGAGTTATCCCATTCCATTACTGATATCAAAGATATTGTGGATGGCAGGATTACCACATCTTTAGATGCAATAACCAATAATCCGGAATTAATTTCCGCACACTATATAGGAAAAGATTGCAACTATATAGAGGACACTCTTAATTTTGAAGTTAAGCAATTGGCAACCAATCAGATTAACACCGGCAATTTCTTAAGCCCAGGCGCAAGGAACCTTTTTGCCGGTAAATATTCCTTTGACATTAT
>JAZQLB010000019.1:0-4598 GCA_045542475.1 Lachnospiraceae bacterium
CGACAGAACCGACGGAGCCAACGGAACCAACGGAACCGACAGAGCCGACAGAACCGACGGAGCCGACAGAGCCAACAGAACCGACAGAACCGACGGAACCAACAGAACCAACGGAGCCGACAGAACCGACGGAACCAACAGAACCAACGGTTGCAGCTCCGGAAATTATTGCGAAGGTTGATAGTGAAGAGATACAGATTAAATACGAATATAAAGCTGAAGAGGACGGTAAGATAGTATGTGAGGTTTCAGTTGAAGCACCTTACTCATATGAGATTAGTAATTTTGATGGGAATACTGAGGATACACTACAGAAATTATGCGACGAGCATAAGATTGTTTTGGAACTGCAGGGAGAGAATTGGCAGGAGCCAGTAAGCGGTCAAGCTGTAATTACAAATAGCAGTACCGGAGACGGAACAGTTTCGGTCAGCATGAATATGGCTGAAAATATGACATTTGCTGTGGTTGTATATTTAAAGAAGGGTGATGACAGCAGAATTTTTTTAGCCGAGAAGACCGACAACAGTGTAATTATACCTGAATTTAAAACAGGGGATGGGGCACCGTTAAAGGTGGAGATCCTTAGTGAGAATAATGGAAATTATACATTGAATTTAATACCTGCATTTAACTGGAATATTAGTAATGTACCGGGAGAAGGTACGCATCAGAAGATGAGTTATAGTGAGTTCTTGGATAAATGTAAGGTTGAGCTTATTGTCAGGGATGGCTCAAAAGAAATCTACAAGGGTGAGTTTACAAAGGATGAATTTTGGAAAGGAAACATAGCTGATGCTGTAAATAGAGAGCTTGCAGCGGGAGGAGTACTGTCAGTAAGTGCAACACTATATTATAATGACACCGTAATAAGTAAATATACCAATATCGAGGATATGAGTGTGGAGATGCCTGAAATATCACTCTCAGGCTCAAAAAGCGTGGTAACGCCACAATATACTTATAACAATGGTAACCCGGGCTATAATGTAGTATTGACGACAGAAATAGATTGTACTGTAGATGAGAATGAAGCAACAGAGGATTTTGTTAAGGAGTATTTAAAGTCATTTAATGTTGGATTTATTGTAAAGGATACAACCGGGGATGGTAAAGAATTTATTCCTTGTGATGCTGTATCGCTGGAAACAGAGGGAAAATATACGCTCTCTGCAACTATGTTTGTAAGTGAGGAGGAAAACCTAGATATCGTTGCAGCAATCTGGAAGGAGACACAGCCGACTGGCTACCAGATAATAGAAGCTGAAGGAACCAATAAGACCTATGAGATTTTAAAGCTTGATGAAATCATGCTTATTCCTGTTAAGGATTATTCAGCAGATATGTTTGTGATTGGCTGTTCAGATAACTGTAATCATGCAGAGTGTATAACAGAGCATAATTTGATGCTTAACGGAACGGTATGCTTTGCCATTCAAGGACTTGGTACCCTACATAATTATGAAAATAAGGCCGATGAGGCAGCAATCAGACATGAAGAGATATTGGATATATTGAAAAACTGTGGATTGTCAATATACGAGGGCGCTAAGAATGATAATAGTGAAGAAATAACCATTAGCGGCAATCCTATTAACAATATCAGCTTTAACAATAAGAATGTTGAATATAGCATTACAGAAAAAGATGATAGCTGTTATTTATATATTAATATTAAGGAAGCAGATTTTAAGACGGAATCAAAAGCAGGAACATATTACTATGGGGCAATGCTTTACAACGCTGAAAACAATGTAATATGGACGGAAACAGTGAATATAGAAAAGCTTGACCAGTATTTTGATTATTCTCTCTATGTAAATAATCAAAAGATTGTTCAGGAGAATTCAACGGATGACCCATTAGAGGTAACGTTTGGAGATGAGCTGTATTATATGTATGAGGTTACAGACGGTTCATATACATTAGGTGATTTTACATGTTATCAGGTGGATGAAGGCGGTAATATAGTAGAAAACGGTGAGCTTTTAATTACCATAGAGCAGGATAAGGTCAGAGTGGCTCCTGCAAAAGCGGGAAGCTATAAGATTGCTTTTAAATATTCAGGAAATCCTTTATACAATGAAAAAATAATAGTAAAAAGCATTGATGTTAAGACAGCAGAAATATCGCATAGCCTGTCCTTGCTAAATCAGAGTCCTAATAAAGAATATGATAAGGGACAAGGTATTTATTTTAAGCTTATTCTTAATACAGATAACTTAGAGGCATTAGAAAATTATATTAAAGCAAACGGGATAACGGTTACAGCAGCAGCTACTGACCCGGAGCAGAATACAAAAAACTTAAATATAGGCGAAATACAGATAGTTCAGGCTACGGAAGCTGAGACAAATGAGCAGGTAAAGATGCTTATATTTAATATTGTAGAGGAGGATATTAATGCCTTAAAGCCGGATGTTGAGTATACGCTGGATTTCAAGGTTAATTATGGTGAGGATTTTCCGTATACAGGTAATAACTGGAGCGAAGTGGATTATACAATAGAAAAATTCAAAGTAAATAATCTCAGTATTTCATTGAAACATGAGCTGCTTCAGAGTATTAACGGTGTTATGCTGGAGGAGGATAAGTATATTGTAGAATATGGCGTGGGCTCATTTGTTCCGGATATTTCTTATATTATTAGCGGAAAAGATGAGATTGCCGATTTGATAAAAATATATGGTATCGAAAGCTCTGATGAGAATGTAGCAGTATACAATGAAGATGGAGTATTGGTAATTAATGGTGCCGGAACTGCGCATATTTCAATTAAAGTGGATGATGCAGATAATGAAGTAAGAAATATCTATAATGAAATGCTGCTTGAATTTAATGTAGAGGTAGTTTCTCCAAGGGATACTTCTGTACAGATTACGGTAAATGACACTATAGTTGATATCAACAATATTTATGGGGCTGCATCAGGAGTTGTAGAACTCAATGGGGCAAAGCAGTATTGGTATAGCAATGATATTGTGATTGAGCTTCCGGAGAATAGTCAGTATGACAAATTTATGTATAACGATGGCACTCAGGAGAATGGAGAATTTGTAGCCGCAGATAAATTAATTATTAATAGTGAAGTGATTACAGATTATAAATTCTACCTTGTAAACGAAAGTGTTGGTATCGACAGTCGTCATCCATCGGCAGACGGTAAGGATGGTGCGGATGGTTACAAGTCAATTCTGTCTGTTGGTGTTGATAAGAATAGTCCGGATGTATTGCCTTCGTTAATACTTAATAGCGAAGCAGTAGAAGCAAGAAGTCCATATTCAAATGATGAGTCTGAGTACTATACATCAGATATTACTCTTATGGCGTGTGCAAATGCTACAGATGGTGATTCAGAGGTTGTTTTGGATGCACAGTCAGGTGTTGCAGAGATTAAGGTATTCTACTTTGATGGTGCGGAATGGATTGAGGATGAAGCTGTCGGCAAAAAATATGCTGATGCAAACAGTTACTTTAATAATTTCAGCTTTATATTTAATAAAGCAAGCTACAATAAGTCTCAGGTTAAGGTTGTTATAAAGGACAATGTTGGAAATGAAACAACCATTGGATATAAAGGAATGGATGCACAGGGCACACCAAAGTTTTCGGGAACAGAAGATGTAATTCTGTGTATTGATAGTATAAAGCCTGATATTGATGTTTCAGCTTATGAGAATGGAAACCGTGACAACGAATATTCCGGAGAATGGACTAACAAGCCTGTTGAATGTATTATAACATACAATAATCCGGAGCAGATATTGTCAGGTATTAACAGATTTCAGTATGCAATTGTGGATGCCTCAGTCATGTCAGAGGATATTGATATTGAGTCGCTTAGCTGGGTGGATATTTCAGAAGATGAATTTAACCTTTGGTTTGGCAGTTCAAGAAATATAAATACTTCGGACAAGCAATACGGAACTTTTATCTATCCAAATATGCCGGTTGTATGTAATGAAGAGGCAGCTGATGACCTCTATATGCTTAATGGTACAGTATACATCAGAGCAATATCAAATGCCGGAATGGTGGGAAATGCAAGCCAGATAATCAAGCTATGCCAAAATGAGTTAGAAGCACCAATGGTGTTTGCAAATAAGGTGCCGGGAAATACAGGTTGGTACAATATAGCAACAGGTGCAGTAACACTCGATTTTGCATATCCGATGGATTATGGAATGTGTGACTTTGCACCGGAAGTTACTGTTAATTACAGAGTAATAACTACAGATTCTAACGGTTATACAATAGCAGGTGAATGGAAAAGCTATACAACCGGTAGGAGTAGCTTTGAGCTTACTTATATTGATGGTGCTGAAATAGTAATTGATTATGACAGTATTAATGTGCTGGAGGTATTTATTTCGGATGCTGCAGGAAATACAACTCCTATATATGAATATGTAGTTTATGCAGATTATACTCTTCCGGATATTGAGGGGATAAGATATAACGGACAGCCGCAAAGTGTAATTATGTCAGGAAATACGGAGGATATTGTATATACAACATTTACACAGGAAAGTGTTACCGTTAATAGTGATGTAACATATGGAATAAGTGCTAAAGCAAGTCTTACTATAAAGGGATGT
>JAZQLB010000020.1:0-4340 GCA_045542475.1 Lachnospiraceae bacterium
ACACTGTCAAAACGGTCTAATATTCCGCCGTGTCCAGGAATAATATTGCCGTAATCCTTAACCTCATGCTCTCTTTTTATTCCTGATGCCGTCAAATCTCCTATAATTGAGATTACAGCGCCCACACCGCAGGCAACAGAGAATACCAATGGTGCATTAACATCCACAATCAGCTTATTAAATATCGCACCATAAGCAAAGCCTAAAATCATTGAACCTGCCACACCGCCGATAGCTCCTTCTACTGACTTTTTAGGACTAAGCTTTGGAGTCATTTTATGCTTTCCAAAGAGTACGCCTACAAAATACGCACAGGTATCTGCTACCCATGAGCATATAAAAACAAGCCATACTGAATATATTCCGTTATGCATTATTCTTATTCTGTATATAAAAGACAGCATAACTGCCACATATATAACACCGAATAAGGTGGTAATTGCCTGCTCAGACTTATATTTAGGATATGTTATTACATAGGCACCCATTATAAGTATTAATGACACAGAAATAATTATTAAAAGCATATTATCATGACCGAAATATACACATAAATAATACACCAGTCCACAGGCATATCCGATAATACCCAATATGCTGTTTTCAATCTTATGTACCTTATATAGCTCTCTCATTCCAATTAATGATGCTGCAAGAAGGAATATAAACAAAACATTTCCTCCTAAATACAGTGCAAGTGCCATTATTATTGCAATAGCAGCACCACTTATTATTCTTGTACACATGCTGCCGCTACTCCTCCTTTACACCGCCGAAACGCCTGTCTCTTTTGTTATATCGCTCCACAGCCTCTACTAATCTGCCCATGTTAAAATCAGGCCATAAAACCTCTGGAAAATCAAACTCAGCATATGCCGACTGCCATAACAGATAATTTGATATTCTCTGCTCTCCGCTGGTTCTGATAACCAGGTCTGGATCCGGAATATCACGGGTATCAAGATAAGCAGCTATCATATCCTCTGTAATATCTGCCGGGTCAATACCCTTAGAAATACAATCAGCCGTTAATGCCCTGACTGCTCTGGTAATCTCATCTCTTGAGCCATAATTTAACGCTATCTGGAAATTAAGTCCTGTATTATTCTTAGTAGCCGCTTCAAGTTCTTCAATCTTATCCACAATATCCTCTGCAAGCTCGTCGCGTCTTCCTAAAATTCTTACTCTCATATTATCCTGATTACTTCTTTTAATACAATCTCCCAGATAACTTCTAAGGAGCTTCATAAGCCCCTCCACCTCTGACTTTGAACGTTTCCAGTTCTCTGTTGAAAATACATATACGGTAAGATATTTGATACCAATCTCATCAGCATCCCTACAGGTCTGTTCAATAACCTTACATCCCTGTGTATGCCCCACATTACGAGGCAGCAGCCGCTTCTTAGCCCATCTTCCATTTCCATCAAGTATAATTGCCACATGATTAGGAACATTAAGTCCTAGCTTTTCATTATAATTATCCAACTAAAAACCTCCGATATACCCTCTTATAGGATTCATCTAAAAATATACAAACAGGCTGTCACCAACATGCACTGCACATAGGCAACAGCCTAAATATCCATAAATTATACTGTAAGAATCTCCTTAGACTTAACCTCAATAGCGCCGTCTACCTCTCCAATGTACTTGTCTGTAAGCTTCTGCACATCAGCCTCGATATTCTTATACTCATCATCTGAGATTAAGCTGTCCTTATTCTGCTTCTTAAAGAAGTCATTAGCATCTCTTCTGATGTTACGAATAGCAACCTTGGCATTCTCACCCTTCTTCTTGATATCCTTAACGATTTCCTTACGACGCTCCTCTGTAAGCTCTGGGAATACTAATCTGATAACCTTACCATCGTTAGTAGGTGTAAGACCTAAATCAGACACTAAAATCATCTTCTCAATATCCTTAATAAGGCTTGACTCCCAAGGCTGAATCTGAATCATTCTTGGTTCTGGAACAGATACATTAGCCACCTGCTGAAGTGGTGTTGGTGTTCCATAATACTCTACCTTTATCTTATCAAGAATGTGTGGGTTAGCTCTTCCTGCTCTGATTGTTGCATAATCCTCTAAAAGTGCATCCACACTCTTTGACATTTTCTCTTCAAAATCCTTAATGTTCTCCATGATGTTCCTCCAAAATTATATTAATTAATCAACGGTAACCATTGTACCATTAAATTTACCACTTAAGGTATTAACAATACTGTTCTCCTCATTAAGACCAAATACCACTAATGGCATCTTATTCTCCATGCACATTACTGATGCAGTCATATCAATAACAGCAAGCTTCTTATCCACAACCTCCTGAATAGAAAGTGACTCATACTTCTTTGCATTCGGATTAGTCTTAGGATCGCTGTCATATACGCCATCAATAGCCTTAGCAAGTAAAATGGCATCAGCCTCAACCTCAATAGCTCTTAATACAATACCTGTATCTGTTGAAAAATAAGGATGACCTGTACCACCGGCAAAGAACACAACCGTTCCCTTTGCAAAGTTCTCATTAGCTAAATCCTTAGAGAAAAGCTTGGTCATTGCCCCACACTGGAATGGTGTTAATATATCAGTCTTAAGTCCAACCGAACGGAAAATCTCAGACACATATATACAGTTCATTATAGTAGCAAGCATACCAATCTGGTCAGCCTTGGTTCTGTCAATATTCTCGCTAGAACGGCCTCTCCAGAAATTACCTCCGCCAATTACGATACCAACCTCTAAGCCGTCATCAACAATCTGCTTAACCTGCTTTGCAATACCTGTTACGGTAGCCTCATCAAAACCAGTCTTCTTATCTCCTGCCAAAGCCTCACCTGAAAGCTTTAACATAATTCTCTTCATTTTCTGCATGGCTTCTACCTCTTTTTCGTAAGATTATTTCTCCTTAAAGAACTTAGTTGGGCTGTTATCAGCATAACACTGTGAACAATGACCTTCGATAACAGCACCATTATTAATCTGTACTGCCTTAGACTTAATATCACCCATCACAATAGCTGTTGTATCAAGCACAACAGGTCCATGAACATCAATATTACCCTTAATAGCTCCTGCAATAACTGCTGATGTTGCTGCAAGGTCACCTCTTATAACTGTACCGCTTCCAATCTTAGCAGCTCCGGCACAATTAATATTACCTGTAATGTCTGCCTTATTAGAGAAGAAATCAGCTGACTTGGTATTACCCTGAATAGTACCGCTTACGCTTAACTTACCCTTACAGGTAACATTACCAAGAACGGTTCCAAGTAACTCAATCGCACCACTAGACTCAATATCTCCAATAATCTTAAGACCTCTGGTAATAATGGCTGTATCCTCAGTTGATGCACCACTGTCTGCTGTATCGAATGCTGTTACCGGCTTAGCCTCCTCTACCGGCTTACTTACCGATTTATTTAATGTATCCACCATCACATCATCTGCAATAGTCTTTGGATTCTCCTTACCATTAACTGTTGCCTCATCTGCAAGCTCATTCACCGCCTGTGAAAGATCGTCCTTAAAATCCTTAAAAAATCCCATTTTGTCCTCCTGTTTATTTCACACTTGATGCTTCAATGTGTTGTATTAGTGTTGTATTTTCCGTAATAGGAAGGATGACTGCATCCATTTCCTGTAAACGTTCAATAATAATAGGCAATGCCTCAACCGTAGTAGTAAGGTTATCTGCATCATGCATAAGAACCACGCAGATATCTTCTTTATTAACACCGGCAAATACATTCTCTACAATCTGATCAACTGTCAGAATATCTGCCTTCGCATCTTCTGATGAAGAATTCCAGTCAAAATACCTGATTCCCTTATCATTCAGATACTTAATAAAATTAGTCATTGGAATACCGCTTACAAGGTTACTTGAACCTCCCGGAAATCTGTATATGGTAGGTTTAACGCCTGTTATACTCTCGATATGACTGCTAATCATACCAAAATCCCTGTCAAATGCCTCAACACTTGCATATATCTCGTCATATATATGTGTGTATGAATGCATTGCAAGTGTATGCCCGTCTTCAACAATTCTTTTATACATAGGACCATATATGTCCGCATCCTTACCAAGAACAAAGAAGCTTGCTTTAACACCATATGTATCAAGTATATCAAGTATGTTATCAGTATTATCACTCGGACCATCGTCAAAAGTAAGATATACCACCTTGCGCCCCTGGGCAAGTGCCTCCTCTATCTGATCCTCTGAATATATAATCATCTGCTGTGTTGCACTCTCTGTCTCAACAGGCTCTTCATCCGTTGCCGGCTGCGTTACATCCTCTGAAACATTCTCTGTGATATTATCCGTGGTTG
>JAZQLB010000021.1:0-9801 GCA_045542475.1 Lachnospiraceae bacterium
TTGTGGAAGTCGGTAGCGGTGATGTAATCATGTAGTTTTGCAGGACAAATGGAAACGGAGATAACCAAAGTAATATATTTGGGAGTCTCCGTTTTATATTTTTTCTTAAATAATGCTTGACTTAGTATCAAAAATAGAATATGATACAAAAGGAAAGTATCAAAACAGTACTAAAATGAAAGCATGATAGAGCTTGTGATGAATAAAAAAATAATAATACTTAAGGGAGAAACGGAAAAATGCCTAGTATATTTGTGATAAAAGAGAGATTGGAAAACCCAAAGGAATGGTACGATAAGGCTATGGGGAATAAGGAAGAATGGGTGTATGATAGTATTCAAAAGCTGTATCATACAGGAAGTGTATATTTAATCGAGAGGGAAAATGAGACAGCCTTTGATGATTTTGCAGAGACAGAGTTTTTTGGCTGGAGTGCAGAGAGCTGGCGCAAGCTCGCAGGGGAGAAGGAGCTTGTTTACGGATATTATAATGATGATGCCATGGAAGCAGAATATGTACATATTAAGGGCGGAGTATGTGTGCGTGAGTATAGTGAATATGAAGGGGAGGTAGACTCAGACGAGGGCACGGAACCGGAGTTTGAGAATTGGATAAGTGTTGCTTCTTATGTGGATAAAGAGCTGTTGTAGAAGGCTCTATAGTGAGTAGAGGGATTGGCTTATGACACAATACAAGGATAATTTTTGTATAACAGATGATGTTCATACAATTAGTAATGCCAACTTCGAGCATATAATAAATTTTGGCGATGGGAAGCTATATGGTATCTGGAAAAATGAAAAGCCTTATGCTGTAATTCGGGTTGACAGGGCGTGGAATCCATTTGATGCTGCCTGTATATTTAATAATCGATTGTATATCGGAAATAATGACAGCTTAATTATTGTAGATTTAAATACATTGAATTGTCGGACAATTGAGTGCGAGATGTATTTTGGGTATTTTTATGAATATGGTGAGTTATTGTTTGCAGCATCAGGTATAGGGGTTATATGTTTTGGGGAGAATGGCGAGGTTAAATGGCAGACTGAGAGAATTGCAGTTGATGGTGTGACATTTGTAACATGTGATGGTGAAAGGTTGGAAGTCTCATGCTGCATGGAGCCATGTCCGGCAACGTGGTGTGACAAAGATATTTCTGTAGCAACGGGAGAAGTACTGGAAGTCGGAGAATTAGAGCGATTGGAGAGTAAATCAATATGAAAATCAATTTTGAAGTAAATGAACAATTAATTAAAGAAACCAAGATTACGCTAACAGATTTAGATTCACAGCTTTGGGGGATGTATCGTGGTGCATACGGAATTATCTGGGATGAGATAGATATTCTGGCTAAAGTGATTAATGGCGAGGCTGTGGAGCAGGAGCAATTTGAAGATGCTTTTGAGAATCTGTGTGAGACATTGTGGCATCAGATGAGCTTTTATGAAGCGAGTTATTTGGCAATACCATATATGCTAAAATTCCTTGAGCAAAAAATCAAGCAGAAGGACTTTGATTGGCAGCTCAGACTGTTTTCTGAAATGGGAATGATTGTAGCCTTTGATATTCCAAGAAACCACTATGGGAAAGCTGTGGAGCAGGAGCTTGTTGATAATTACAATAAATGTGTTCAGGTGTTGGCAGAGCTGGAAAAGCAATTTATTATGGAGTATTTTGACAGAATTAAGGAGCTTGGCTGGAATGAAAAATCATATTTTTATACCTCTGCACTGGCAGTTCTTGATGACAGAGAGGCTGCGTTTGTGCTTACAAGTCTTATGTTTAATGAGGTATATGTGGTTTGTGGTGCCTGTGGGGAATATAACGAGAGAATGCCTATGATTTCTGATGGTGTGATTGAGGAAATTAGGCCTGCCGAAGCTGTAATTGGCAAATGGGATGGAAGAAGCCTTGATGATACATATGTGTGGTACAGTAATTTCCTTCATTTGCTGGGGGATGAGGCAGCAGTTAATGCACTTTCATATTATTATGGTACATATAGCTGTCCTGAATGTGGTGAGAAGTCACTTGTTATGAATGCTGCAAAGAAGTATTTTGATATGTAAGAGATGGTGTTAAGGGAGAATAAATATAAGAACAAGCAGGAGGCAGTATGGAAGAGAAAAAAGCCTTTCTCGATATTATATTACACGGTGACATTTTCAAGGAAATAAACGCAGTTAATGAAGAAGAACAGGCAAGAATGAGAGCCGGGGATAAGATGATTTATCCTAAAATGGCTGATATTTATATGGAGATATTCAAGTGCAATGAAAGGATAAAGCTTACTAAAGCAGAATGCCTCGGAAGCTGGGTTATTGATGATAATAATATTGTGATTGATTGGGAAATACACGGATGTGAGATAGAATTTTGGTATGAACAGTATTGGGATTCGCTGGATATAACCATGAGGGGAAATTATGGAGAGCATACGGCTATGGAGCTTGTGAGGGCATTTGAGAATTATTTTAAAAGGAAATTTACCTATAAGCTATCGTGGATTCCAGCAAATGAGCCGGGACAGAAGGGCTGTGGAGGCTATGAGCGGTGTACCATAGAGATATTTGAATAACAGTAGAGAAAAGCAATGGAGGAAAATATGGCAAAGCGTAAAACTTTAGTAAAGGAATTTGAAGTATTGGTAAAAGAGGGAAATGAAGAAGCATTAAAAAAGGTATTTGACCAATGCGATATAAATGCATATGGCGGCTATAACAAGGGAAATGCCTTGGAATTTCAGTTGTCAAAGGACATGATGAAATGGTTAATAGAGCAGGGGGCAGATATCGAGTATGTGGATGATTATGGATACACTCCGCTTCTGTATCATGCAGGGCATGGCTTCGCCGAGGAGCAGGCATTAAGCCTTATTGAACTTGGAGCTGATATTCATTATACGGATGAATTATATAAGGAAAATGCATTACATAAGGCTGTAAGGGCAGGAAGTCTGGAGCTTGTTAAACGATTGGTGGAGGCAGGTGCTGATGTTGAGGCTGCTAATTGGCATAATGACAATCCTTTGGAGAGTGCATTCCATTCTGCCAGAGTATTAGAAATAATCCGCTTGGAGCCTGTTGCAGCATATCTGATATCAAAGGGCGTACCTGTTACAGAACGACTTCAGGGTTACATGACAGGAATTGGCAAGGATATTGAATTCAGAAGAAAGAATATAAACAAGGATTACATAGAGCCGATGGATAAGGCATTAAACAGCTTATACAGTCTGTTTAATGTACAGCCTGTTGAAAGAAGAGTAGAATACGATGGTAAATCACCTATTGTAGTTAAGGAAAAGACATGGCAGAAACAGTATGGTGAGCTGTGGAATCTTCTGGTTCCGGGCTCAGGTCATGCAAATACCATTCAAGGAGAGGTAATTCGTATCGCCGGAAAGGTGTCCTATGAGATTCTTGATAATGGCGGAATTAATTGGGATGCTGATTACAGGGAATTAGTAAAAGCTTTTATGAAGTATGTGCAGATGGGAAATCCTTTGCAGGATAAGGAATGTGCAGAGCTTGAGGATATTATCAAAACAATTAAAAATGCCGATGAAGCCATGATGGGCAGGATGACTGAGCTGGCGGTTAAGTGGATTGTTATGAATACGGAGCCGATGACGTTAGATACGGTAGCATATAGAAGATAAGGAGGATTCTGTAATGGCATGGGATGAAAATGATATATGGATTCAGATTAATGATATAATATACGATACTGCGAAAAGTGATGTAAGCTTTCTGTATAATACAAAGGAGGATAAGATAAGCAACTTTCGGATAATGTCACATTTTAGTTACACACATAATTCAAGTAAGGAATGGATAGATGAGTGCAGCTATGGACAGTGCTATTATCATCCGGAAACCTTTGCAGATTGGAGCGAGCTGGCTAATTGTATAAAGGAGAAGGATTGGACATATGTAAAGGCTGCTTCCAGTGACAGGAAAGAGTACCCTTTAGAGGCTGATACAAAAGAAAAGCTTTTAGGGCATATGGTGAATGCCAAGAAGGAGCTATTATGAACAGAGATATCAGAGTTGATAATGTTTTATATGACCATGCAAGGTGTACAGCATTTATTGTATATAATGAGCAAAAGATACATGCAACACTTGTATCAACTTTAAGCTGTGTAGGTGGTTCATCCAAGAGGTGGATAGATGAGTCGAGCTACGGAATGTGTACATATCGTTGTACAAATAAAGAGGATTTGACACAACTGGCTGAGTGCATTAAGGATATGGACTGGTGGTGGACGAAGAAAAGAAATTCAGATGATATTGACTATGAACAGGGGAATGTAGATACTGCTGCCAGAGAGATGATTTTAAGTAGGTTGACATGTTTTGAAAAGTGATTTTATATTATGGAGGTTAATACAATGACAAAGGAAGAATTTTTAGCAAAGGTAGAAGAAGACAGCGAATGGAATCCGGGCTGGGAGGTAATAGATGCAGAATTTGAGAGACTTTATCCGGGACAGGAGCCGGAGCATTTTGCAACTAATTTGGTTGCAAGAGCTATATTCGGAGGTCAGGAATATCTGGATGGTTATTCAATATACACCTCACCAAAGGGCTATAAGCATCTTGTTACATATGGAATGACAGAGCTTTATGCGGATGAGGAGCGGTTAGGCTCAGAGTACAACAAATGGGGCTATGAGATGACCATGAAGCTAAAGGAAGAGAATACGCAGGATTGCATATGGGCACTTAATATGATGGGCAATCTTGCGAGATATACCTATACAACGGAGAGATATTTTGAGCCATATCAGTATATTGCAGGAGGCGGAAGCTCTATTAATCTGGATAGGGAATCAGCAATTACTGCATTATTGACAGTATACGATACAGAGGCCATGACACAGGAATCTGTTTATGGTAAAACGGAATTTATCCAGTTGGTTGGAATTACACAGCAGGAGTTCGAGGCAATCAAGGCAGACAGAGAGAATGCAAAGCTTTTGGTGGAGCGTATGAAGGCGGATAATCCGGACTTAGTAACGGATATGAACAGGACACATTCTTATCTGTAAGTGATGTACGGGGTATTATATGAATAGTGAGAAATTCATGGAAGGTGTAGATAACTTTTTCACAGCTGTTACGGGAAAAATCGATTTTAAGAATGGGCAGATTTATAAAAGACAAGTGAATGAGGATAAGGGCATTCTTGATATTAATTGGAAAAGGAATGTACACCTGATTATACAGATATTAAGATATAATGGCGGTTGTTATTATTTTGTAGAAAGAAATGAAGAGCAGGTTTCATGCAGCTATTATGGTACAAAATTAGAGGATTCCCTTTTTAAATCCATTCAGAAATTAGTTGATAAAATCGAAAACGGAGATTTTGATTTCAAGAAGACTGTCAGTGAAAAAATAGCAGAGATTATATGCAAGAGGCAGCTTACCAGCTATATGAATAATACGAAATGGAAGGAATTTCTGGATTTGATGAATAAGTACTCGATACCTTATGAATATGATGAGGCGGATGAGGTCTATATAATATATGGGTATAAGTAGAGGCGGATGTAATGAAGAGCATAGACGATAGAATAAAACAAATAATGACAAAAATGGAGCTTCTCTCTACTAAAAATCCTGAGTTTCCATGCGGAAAATTTCCACCACAATGGGAAAAACCATATACAGAGGAGCAGGTTCGTGCTTATGAGAATGCAAAGGGAATTAAGCTTCCTGTGGATTACCGCAGATTTATTACAACGGTGGCAAGTGCAGGAACACAGCCATTCTATGGCTTGAGAGGTCTGCCTAACAATAAGGAGTATCTGTTGGTTGATAAAGAATTTCCATATACGATTAATTCTGGCTTAAAGGTATTTGAGATGGAAGATGATGAGTATGAACGTTTTTGGGATTGTATACGAGAAACCAAGGAGCATCTTAAAGGATATATTCCTCTTTGTGAAGAAGGCTGTGGGATGGGATGTATTCTGGTGGTGAATTCTGATGATGAAGAGACCTATGGAACAGTCTGGTTTGATGACCTGTCAAATGATTTTGGTACATTGCCGATTTACAGTCCACAGACAGGAAAGCCGATGCATTTTCTGGATTGGCTTGAGTATTATGTGGATAAGATGATAGAGTTGCCGGACGATGATTATTTCAGCTATGGGGAGCTTACATTTTTGGAGGAAAAGTAGTTTTTAAGAGAGTTATGGGAGAAAAAATTATGGGAAGAATAGAGAATCAGGAAGTATTTGAGGATACAAGGCTGCATTGCGAGAGTGATGCCAAGCTAATAGAGGTTATTAAAAAATCTAATAAAAATCAGAGGCTGATATTAGAAAAAGAGAAGCTTACGATGCCTGTAGCAAAATATGAAGAGGATGCCGGAGTTATCGTATCTAAGAAGCGTACATATGAAGCAGCATCTGCATACAAGGATAAAAAGGTATGTGTGCTGAATTTTGCATCAGCATCTAATCCGGGTGGTGGTGTTGTTCATGGTGCAAATGCACAGGAGGAGTGTCTATGCCGTTGTTCAACATTATATTTTAATCTTAATATTAAGGATATGTGGAATGACTTTTATATGCCACACAGAGCACAGCGAAATCCGCTTCATAATGATGATATCATATATACCCCCGGGGTAACGGTGTTTAAGTCGGATACGGCTAATCCAAGGCTTTTGCCTGAAAAGGAGTGGTATAGCGTGAATGTTATAACCTGTGCAGCGCCTAATCTTAGAGAACAGCCGGGGAATGCATATAATCAGGGGGACGGCAGCGTAGGAATTAACATTAGTGATGAAGAGCTGTTAAGCTTACATGAACAGCGTTTAAGAAAAATATTGCAGGTTGCAAGCTTAAATGGTAATGAGGTAGTTATTTTAGGTGCATTTGGCTGCGGAGCCTTTAAAAATCCACCACAGATAGTGGCACAGGCAGCAAAGAAGGTTATAAAGGAATTCAGTAAGCATTTTGAGGTAATCGAGTTTGCTGTATACTGTTCGGCACGGGATGAAAGTAATTATAATGAGTTTAAGAGGATATTAGGATAGGGTGATGAAATATGTTAGAGACTCCATTTGGTGTTGTGAATATCTATATTGATAAGCAATGTATTGAAAATTACACAATAAAAGAACTGCCGCTAACATCACCATGCTTTAATGTAGATGGCAGATATTGTATAACAGTTGATTTCAAACCAGACGGGAAAAAACATACTATTTTCTGCAAAATAGAAAATTATACTTCCTCAGATGATGATGGAATCGAATCTGGAGAAAATCTGGTGGGAATGGGATTTTATAAAAATGGTGGTAAGCTGTCAATAGGAATTGAATCGGATACATGGTATCTGGATGGAAAAAGATATTCAAGATATGATTATGATTGCTCCTATTCAGAGAATGGCTATGTGGCATTTGAAATATTAGAGTTTACAAAGAGTGAGAAGTTTATTTTTGGTATTGCATGGAAAGAAGAATGCGATGAGCAGGATGCAGGAACTTGGTATGCTTCGGACCCAACGATGTTCTAGCATTATATTTATGGAGTATTACAATGAGTTTAAACGGAACCTTTGCAATATATAAAGGAAAAGAATATGAGGTAAGTCAAAGCCGTAAAGCAAATACAGACGGACTGCTTGTGCTGCTTAGCAGAGACGAAGCAGACTTGGCGTATGGCTTTGAAAGAGATGCCATAGTAGAAGACATTTTTAAAAAGACCGTTGATGTGGATAGTGTAGAGGACTATTTTAAAAGGAAAGCATTTGGAACCTACAAGGGGCATGAATTTGATGTTGAAGAGAGTAATAATGATAAGGATTATTATCTATGGGCGTGTATGAATCCGGCGGCAATCGAGCTTGACTTTAATATGATTGGAAAGTATGAGTATGAAAAAAGAGTGTCAAAGGATGAGGTTAATGTTCGTTTTGAAATCGAGCGACTAAAATAGAAGAGACAAAAAATAGTGAGGTACAAATATGAGAGAAGAACTTAAGCTTCCACAGATAGATAATACAAAGCTTGAAACAGTTAAAGGTCTGATTGATAATATTGCCGAAAGCATTAATAGCGACTGTAGCAGAGAGTTAGAGGAACTGAGCCACATCACAGGAAAGACACATCAGCTAATGGAATTTGCTGAGTACTGGGGATGGACTGACCTTGACACCATAGCAGAGACAGCATTAATGCCCCAGCCGCCATGTATGAGAGATTTAACCCGTGATGAGGTGGCAGAAATAGTGTCTCTTATAAGGGATTATGAAATATCCTGTGAGGATGCTAAGGCAGAATATTATATGGAGCTGCTTCATAGGTCACTAGTTATAGCGGATGTAATGACTTATATCATGTCTGGGGATGATGTGGAAGAGACAGCGGACAAGATGATGAAAGCGGCTTCAAGTTCGGTTAGTATTTTATAAAAACAAGAGTTTGCATATGGAGGCAAATATGGACAAAGAGTTAATTAAGGAAATGAGGCAAGCCATTAAACGTGGGAATTTGGATTTGATAAAAGAAGTATTGGCGGCTAATGATGGCTTATTATATGTCACAACTGCATTTGGTTCATGGCTGTAAGATGCTGCCGCCTATGGACAGTATGAAGCGGCGGAATATTTTATTGAATGTGGTATAGATGTAAATGCCGATGGCGGAAGTGTTAGAGATGGTGGACCAATAACCAGTGCAGCTGCTAATGGTCATCTTGATATTGTTAAGTTGCTGTACCAGAATGGTGCTAAGCCGGATGTTAGCGAGTTTGAGAAAAATCCGTTGTTTGCAGCCATATATGAAGGTCATTATGATGTAGTAGTTTTCCTTGTCGAAAATGGTATTGATATTACGGAGGAATATCCACTTGGTCAGTCCGGAAATATGGATGCTTACGGATATGCAAGAATGTATGGAGAAACTGAGATAGCAGAGTATCTAAAGGGGAAGCTTAAAAAGCCGGAAGCAGAAAATAAAAAGCCTGCTAAGGAAAGAGATTTTTTAGGCAGATTAAAGGAATTATATCAAAATAAAAAAATAGAAAGTAAGCTGGACAAGCAATATTTTATTGATTTGTATAAAGCAGCAGTAATGGAGGTCTTTCCTAAAATAAAAGAGAAATATGCCAGTCAGTCAATATACGGAATATCCTTTGAAATAGCCAATGTGGTACAGCGGGTATTTGCAGAGGACTATTATACAACCATATATCTGAATACAGAGGAGCGGTATCAGGAAGCTATTAAGGAATGTGATGAAGATGAAAAGATATTCTACCGCTTTAGTGCTTGGGCAGAATGGCTCGTGGAGCGAGCTGACTCCCCTCTTTTTGATAAGGTACAGGATTATCTTTTGGAAAACAGCATGGGTTTATGTACGGATATATCACCAATTATGCCGGAAGAGTTGGAGGATGATATAAGAGAATGGTATGAGACGGTAGAAGCTGAAATTGATAAGGTTCACGAGCAGGAAAGAGAGAATATCAGATTCTGGTTGGCACAAGCTCTTGGGGAGCTTAGATGTGAAGGCTTTTGGGAGCATCAGGGACATGCGGACATATATGTGCTTCCGTTTGAGGGAGAGTGTGAGATTTCTAAGGAGGAGCTGATTTCTACATATAAGGAAATTGATAGGGGCTGTCATGGGACGGAATATTTTGAATATCTTGAGGAGAATTAGGCGAAATAGAATGAGATTTTCCAACAGATGAGGAGTATGCACGGCAAAAAAACAGGTGAGAAAATGTATGAAGGATATAGAAGAAATTAAAAAACATAAAATGCA
>JAZQLB010000022.1:0-4694 GCA_045542475.1 Lachnospiraceae bacterium
ATTTTGTCAAAAGATAACCTCAATCAGGCATTGACTGTATTATTATGGTCGGAAGTGAAATGTCTGCAAAGAGAGTAATGAGAAATCTCACAAAGTTTATTGAAGAGAAACTAGGGCTCAAGGTAAACATGACAAAGAGCAAAGTAGACAGACCGAGCGGCCTTAAATACCTTGGATTTGGATTTTACTTTGACGTAAGAGCACATCAGTTTAAGGCAAAACCACATACAAAGTCAGTAGCGAAGTTCAAAGCAAGAATGAAACAACTAACTTGCAGAAGTTGGGGAGTAAGCAATTCCTATAAGGTGAAGAAACTCAATGAACTTATCAGAGGATGGATTAACTACTTCAAGATAGGAAGTATGAAAACCTTATGCGCGAAGTTGGACAGTAACATTCGATACCGAATGCGTATGTGCATCTGGAAACAATGGAAAACTCCGCAAAACAGAGCAAAGAATCTGATGAAACTTGGAGTGAATAAAGGGTTAGCATGGTCGATGGCTTACTATGGAGCTCATATAGCACGGGTATGTCTTGGTGGAGCCATGCATAACGCTATAACAAAAGAGAGACTAACCCGATTTGGATTAGTCTCAATGTTAGATTACTATACCGAAAGGTGGGTTACATGTTAAGTTGATTGAACCGCCGTGTACGGAACCGTACGCACGGTGGTGTGAGAGGTCGGGAAAATTTATTTAATTTTCCCTCCTACTCGATTGTAATACGGATTTGTAAATTTACAATCGAACCCTGAAATGATATAATAAAATTTAAGCTATTTTTACACTAAAAGAAACGGTGGTCTGACAATGGAAGAAAAATTATACTATATGTTGTACAAGCCTCAGGGCTACATATCTGCCAGAAGTGACGAAAATCAGGCTACTGTTATGGAGCTGTTACCTAAGGAACTGGCAGAAAAGCTGTTTTTAGTAGGTCGTCTTGATAAGGATACGGAAGGGCTGTTGCTGCTTACTAATGATGGAGTTTTTAATCATGAGCTTATGCATCCTAATCAGCATGCTACCAAGACATATTTTTTCTTTGCCATGGGTGAGATAAATGAAGAAAAGAAGGCTATGCTTGAGGCGGGATTACTTCTTAAGGGTGAGGAGAAAATAACCAGCAGGGCAAAACTTAGGGTTACGGAGACCGGAGTATATCGGGATTATATGGACAGATTTAACCCAAAGAAGCGTTACAGGGATAACGAATATAATATGAACCGCCCGGTATTCGGAGGTTTCCTTACGATAACTGAGGGGCGTAAGCATCAGGTAAAGAGAATGCTTTTAGCACTTGACTGTAGAGTGATATACCTGAAAAGAACCGCCATTGGAAGCCTGAAGCTTGATGAAGGCCTTGGACTTGGCGGTTATCGTAAGCTAACGGCTAAAGAATTAGAGGATGTATATAAATTTGAAGAAATATAAGATGTGAAGCTAAGGAGAGAACAGATTATGGCAGAGAAGTCAACAGATAAGATGTTATACCGTTTTCATTATAGAGGGCAGTTAGTGCAGGGGGTTAGTGAGGAGATTATAGATACGGCCATCGCAGCTTGCGTTAACAAGGTTAATGCCCAGATAGCAGATAATCACATAATGACAGCTGCATTATATCATTACAAAAATATGCTTTTCTTCTATTACGAAGCAGATGAGGCAGACTATGCACCTGAGAGGATGCTCTCTCCATTGACTGCTTATCTTGAAAAGTGGCCGTCAGAGGAGGGCTCTCGCAACTGGGCAAAAATGTACCACATATTCTGCCATTCCTATCCACATAACTGGGAGGATTGGAAACGTACAGCCACACCGGAGCTTAGAAGAGGCAGAATAACCCGTCTATACGAGGATAAATTATTCAGCTATGTCTACCACCACAACGCAATTGTAGACGAGGGCTTATTAACCGGAGACCGCTATCAGTCCATAGCCCTCCACGAAAATATCCTATTCTCCTACTTTGAAGAACCAAAGACCATAACGAATATAAAGCGTGATACAACAAAAACAAGCGAAGTCATTAAAGACTGGCTTGCAGTTGACCCGGAGAGTCACTTTAACCGTTATCCTGAGTCACCAGAAAACTTCCTATTCATCCCAGCATACTTCGCCCTAGGCAGGGATAAGAGCAAAGCGATTATCACATAGCCTGGGCATGCCATAGGAAATGCAATGCGCCAGCGAGCATTTCCGCAAAATATACTATCGGGGTTATAGGTATCTGCTTTGCGACTTGCGGAGCAGGTTAGGTTTTCTTAGTGCTTTGCCCGCGAAAACCTAAGTGATTGCCGACAGGACGTCGGCAAAGGCGAAACGGTCTCATGGATGGACCGTTTGAGCCGTTCACGACGGCGAGCCATAACCTAAACGCAAAGCACTTAGAAAACCTTACCTGCGCAGAACGGAGCAAAGCAGATACCTATAACCCCACCACGTAAATTTTCAGAAAGCGAGTACCCCATGAAACATTTAATTTTAGGCATTTTAGCACACGTAGATGCCGGCAAAACAACTTTATCAGAAGCCCTTCTATACACCAGCGGCACCATAAGAAAATTAGGAAGAGTGGATAACAGGGATGCTTTTCTTGATACCTATGAGCTTGAGAGGGAGAGGGGAATAACCATATTTTCCAAGCAGGCAGTGCTTAATCTTGGAGAAAGTGAATTTACGCTTCTGGATACTCCGGGGCATGTGGATTTCTCAGCGGAGATGGAGAGAACTTTGCAGGTTCTTGATTATGCTATATTGGTGGTAAGTGGTGCAGACGGAGTTCAGGGACATACTAAGACACTTTGGAGACTGCTTAAACAATATAATATACCAACCTTTATTTTTGTTAATAAGATGGACCAGAATGGTACAGATAAGGAGAAAATACTAGGTGAGATACAGAGTAAGTTATCCGGTAATTGCGTGGATTTTACCGTGACGGAGGGGGAGGAGTTTTTCGATGCTCTTGCAATGTGCGATGAGGCTGCCATGGAGCAGTACCTTGAGACGGCAGAGGTTGATAGGGAGTGCATTATTGATGCAATTAGGGCACGTAATGTATTTCCGTGTTATTTTGGCTCAGCACTTAAATTAGAGGGAGTTGAGGAATTTTTAAAATTAATTGATGTTTATTCGGTTATGCCGGTATACGGGGAGGATTTTGGTGCTAAGGTATACAAAATCTCAAGAGATGAGCAGGGCAACCGACTGACATATATGAAAATAACCGGCGGCTCGCTTAAGGTAAAGGCTGCCATTAACGAAGAGAAAATTAATCAGATTAGAATATATTCAGGCACGAAATTCGAGGCTGTTAACGAGGTTGAGGCAGGAAGGGTATGTGCAGTAACAGGTCTTACAAAAAATTTTGCCGGAGATAGTATTGGAGCTGAGAAGTCTTCTATTAAGCCGATGTTAGAGCCGGTATTAAGCTATAGAATTAATCTTCCTGAGGGGATTGATGCGGCAATGTTTCTGCCGAAGCTAAGAATGCTTGAGGAAGAGGAGCCACAGCTTAGGGTTTTCTGGAATGAGGTTTCTAAAGAAATAATGGTCCAGTTAATGGGTGAGGTGCAGACGGAGGTTCTGCAAAATCTTATTAAGGAGCGCTTTGATATTGATATTACCTTTGGTGAGGGTGATATCGTATATAAGGAGACCATTACGGATACTGTTGAGGGTGTGGGACATTTTGAGCCGTTAAGGCATTATGCAGAGGTACACCTTCTTATGGAGCCGGCACGTACAGGAGCAGGGCTTATTTTTGATACAAATTGCAGCGAGGATATCTTAGATAAGAACTGGCAGAGGCTTATACTTACTCATCTGGCAGAGAAGAAGCATGTGGGCGTGCTTACAGGCTCACAGCTTACAGATGTTAAGATTACTGTGGCATCAGGAAGAGCACATCTTAAGCATACCGAGGGCGGTGATTTCAGACAGGCTACCTATCGTGCAGTAAGGCATGGACTTATGCAGGCAAACAGTGTGCTGCTTGAGCCATTTTATAATTTCTCGCTGGTGCTTCCAACTGCTATGGTAGGAAGAGCGATGACTGATTTTGAGAGAATGAGTGCAGTAAGCGAGGGACCTATGATAGATGGAGAACTGGCGGTGCTTAACGGCAGCGGTCCGGTTTCTACCATGCGTAATTATCAGAAGGAGGTTGTTGCCTACACTAAGGGTGAGGGACATCTCTACCTTGAGGCCGGCGGTTATGCTCCGTGTCATAATGCAGGCGAGGTTATTATGGCGAGGCGTTATAATCCTGACAGCGATTTGGCTAATCCGGCATCCTCAGTGTTCTGTGCCCACGGAGCAGGCTTTGTAGTGGAGTGGGATAAGGTTACGGATTACATGCACCTTGAGAGCATTTTCAGTAAAAAAGAGGCTGAGCCACAGGTAATAGAGGAGCCGCGCATTATTAAAGAGCGTGATGAGTGGATTGATACTGAGGAGGTTGATTCCATTATTGCCAGAACCTTTTATTCCAACAGCCATGATAAAGAGGCAACTAAGAAATGGTCGTCAAAGAAAAAGTCGGATGCTTATATAGCACCTGTAACTAAGACCTATAAGAAGCCTGAGAATAAGGATAAATATCTTCTTGTTGACGGCTATAATATTATCTTTGCATGGGATGACTTAAACGAGCTTGCAGGGGACAATATTGACGGTGCGAGAGGG
>JAZQLB010000023.1:0-6499 GCA_045542475.1 Lachnospiraceae bacterium
CATAGCGAATCCGCCGAATTCGCCCTTGAAGTATACAGCCTTTAAGTTACCCTTTGCATCATACTTAGCTGTATCCATATCGAACTCAAAGCCTCTCTTCTCTAAGTGATAGATAGCTCTGTTGATATAATTTGTCTGGATAGCGATATGACCATTCTTACCAAGGTAAGGAGTCTTCATAATCTCTACGCCTGTACCAGCGAAGATTGAGCTATTGCCAACCTTCTTCTCGAAACCGAACATAGCATTAAGAGCATCAGCAACCTCTTCTGCCTCTGTCTCGTTAGCTGCGTTGATACCAACATGCTTAACCTCGAAGCCAAGCATCTTCTCAACAGCCTGCTTTGTAAGCTTCTTAATCTCGTCGAACTGACCTGCAGCAACAAGATCCTTCTTAACCATCCAGCTACCGCCACATGCAATAATCTTGTTGAAATCAAGGTAAGATGTAAGGTTGTCTGCATTAATACCGCCTGTAGGCATGAACTTCATATTAACATATGGAGCTGACATAGCCTTAATCATAGCAAGTCCTCCTGCCTGCTCAGCTGGGAAGAACTTAACAACCTCAAGACCTAACTCGATAGCCTGCTCAACATCGCTTGGGTTAGCTGTACCAGGTGTTACAGGGATACCCTTGTCAACACAGTACTTAACTACCTTAGGATTAAGACCTGGGCTTACGATAAACTTAGCACCAGCTTCAACAGCCTTGTCAACCTGCTCTGTTGTAAGAACTGTACCGGCACCAACTAAAAGCTCTGGGTACTTTGTTGACATGATCTTAATAACCTCAGCTGCACAAGCTGTACGGAATGTAACCTCTGCACATGGAATTCCACCTTCTACTAAAGCCTTTGCAAGTGGCTCAGCATCCTTTGCATCATCAAGTGCAATTACAGGTACAATACCAATCTTACTAATCTCTTCTAAAATTGCGTTCATATTATCCTCATTTCTGCGCTGCTGATATTTAAACTGACACATGAGCAGCACTGGCATATGTCAATTATTTTTATTATGTGACAAAACATGTCCATAGCTAACTAAATTATAAAATCAAGCACATTCTTTGTCAATATTCTAAATTAAAGAGTTACGCCCTGCTTAAAGATTGCCAAATCATGGAATCCTGCTTCCTCTGCTTTAACCTTCTTACCTGAAGCAACCTCTAATACATAATCGAACATTCTCTGTCCAAGTTCCTCAAGGCTTGTTCCCTCAACGCCCTCTCCTGCATTAAAATCAATCCAGTTGCTCTTCTTATTATAAAGCGCTGAATTACTTGAAATCTTAACAGTAGGTACTGGTGAAGCAAATGGTGTTCCTCTACCTGTTGTAAAAAGAACAATGTGAGCTCCTGAAGCCGCTAAAGCTGTTGCAGCAACAAGGTCGTTACCCGGTGCGCTAAGAAGATTAAGTCCCTTAGTATTTACTGGCTCACCATATGAAAGGACACCTCTAACAAGTGCGTTACCTGACTTCTGTGTACAGCCAAGTGACTTATCCTCAAGTGTTGAGATACCACCCTTCTTATTACCCGGCGAAGGGTTCTCATATATAGTCTGGTCATGTCTCTTAAAGTAATTCTTAAAGTCATTAATAAGGCATACAGTCTTATCAAAAAGTGCCTCATTAGCACATCTGTCCATAAGAATAGTCTCAGCACCGAACATCTCAGGAACCTCTGTAAGGATAGTTGTACCACCCTTAGAGATAAGAATATCTGAGAAGTTACCAACTACAGGGTTAGCTGTAATTCCTGAAAGACCATCTGAACCGCCACACTTAAGACCTACGATAAGTTCCTTAGCACTAACTTTCTCACGCTTAAATGCTCCTGCGTATGTAACAAGGTCCTTAATCATATTGATTGCGATATCCTGCTCATCCTCGTACTCCTGTGCAACAAGGAACTTAACTCTGTCAGGATTATACTCGCCGATATACTCCTTTAAAACATCGATATTACTGTTCTCACAGCCAAGACCAAGAACTAATACACCACCTGCATTAGGATGATTAATAAGGTCTGCTAAAACCTTTCTTGTATTCTCCTGATCATCGCCCATCTGTGAACAGCCGTATGGATGAGTAAATGCAACAACCTCTTCTACTGAACCGCCAACGAATTTCTGAGCAGTTCTCTCAATAGCCTTAGCTACTGAATTAACACAGCCTACTGTTGGAACAATCCAAATTTCATTACGCACACCAACCTTGCCATTCTCACGCATAAAGCCTTCAAAATAAGCCTCCTCAGTAGGTTCAACGTCTATATTAGTTGGATTGTATGTATACTCTAAAAGCTCGCCAAGAGCAGTCTTAAGGTTATGTGTATGAATCCATGCGCCTACAGCAACATCTTCCTGTGCATTACCAATTCTAAAACCATACTTAACAACAGCCTCGCCCTTAGAAATAGGCTTAATAGCAAACTTATGTCCCTGTGGGATGTCTTCTATAGTAGTAACTGTTACACCAGCCACATCAACTGCTGTGCCCTTAGCGATTGGCTTAAGGGCAACAGCAACATTATCATTTACATTAATCTTAATAAATTCCTGCATAAGAACCTCCAATTATTTGGTTAAATCTTCAACTACAGCTCTCATACCTCTTGTTCTGATATCAGCAATATAGCCTGCGATTGCATCTACAAGACCATTAACCTTAGTAAGGTCCTCGCCGCCGAAGAACTTAGTATTGCTTAAGTAAGCCTCTGCAAATTCCTTTGCATCCTTTGCTGAATTAGCAGCAAAGAAATCAAGTACATCCTGATCATCTCTGATTGAATACTCCTCGCCGTTTCTCTCACCGATTAAGCATCTTCCGCCGTTCACTTCGCCTTCCTTCTGTGTTGAATAGAAGCTCATAAGTGCAGCGATTGAGAATGTAAGGTACTTAGGAAGCTTGTTGAACTTATTAACATAGCCTAAGAATGAAGGTAAACATCTTGCCTCCCACTTAGATACTGAGTTAAGTGAGATATCAAGTAATTTATGCTTAATATATGGGTTCTGGAATCTTGCGATTACTGCCTCAGCAAATTCTCTGCACTCGCTCTCTGGTAAAGATAATGTAGGAATAACCTCATCAAATAATGTCTCTTCCATATACTTACGGATAACTGCATCATCCATCGACTGCTTAACAAGGTCGTTACCTGCAAGGTAAGAAGCAAGTACAAATGATGTATGAGAACCGTTAAGGATTCTAACCTTTCTCTCCTTGTATGGGTGGTGATCCTCTGTAAATACTACAGGAAGTCCAGCCTTATCAAATGGAAGCTCTGCCTTTAACTGCTCAAGCGGCATATTCTTGTCACCCTCGATTACCCATAAACCGAAGATTTCTGCTGTGTCGATTAACTGATCCTCATAACCGAACTCCTCGCAAAGTGCAGCAGCCTCATCTCTTGGATAACCAGGAACGATTCTGTCTACAAGTGTTGGGCAGAATGAACATGCTGTATCAACCCATGCCTTGAACTCATCGCCAAGGTTCCATAACTCGATAAACTTAACGATGCACTTCTTAAGCTCAATACCATTATCAGCAATAAGCTCACAAGGAATCATAATAAGACCCTTGTCTGCTGCACCATTAAAGTGCTTATATCTTTCAAATAAAATCTTAGTTAACTTACCAGGGAATGTCTTTGGTGGACATGCCTCAAATTTATCTGTCTCATCAAATACGATACCAGCCTCTGTTGTATTAGAAACAACAAATCTTAATGTATCACACTTAGCATATTCATCATACTTATCATAATCTTCAATCGCAGCAACAGCATCTGTTACAGTTGTAATGATACGTGTCTCCTTCTTAGCCTCGCCATCTACGATACCTCTTAACTGAAGTGTGTACTGGCACTCCTGCTCATGAAATCTATCAAGATTACCAAATTCAATAGGCTTAACAATAACTACTCCTCCATTGAAATCAGTCTTCTCATTAACCACATCGAACATGTAATCAACGAAAGCTCTAAGGAAATTACCCTCACCGAACTGAAGAACCTTAACAGGTCTGTCTACAGCCTTTGAAATCTTCTTGTTTAATCTTTCCATTTTAATTCTCCTTATTGATATGTATATGTGTGTTTTGAAACTGCTTACATTTTCGAAAACTAAAAAGCACGAACTGTAAGCGCTTACATACCTTGATTATATGGTGATTTTATCAATAAGTCAATGTAATTTTTAATATTTTTTCAACTTTTTTACATATTCTACTTGTTTTTGCAAAAAACGCATTGTATAATGAATTTGCAAGTATGTAAGTACTTACATTATATAAAAAGGGGATTACACCATGAACATTTATGACGTTTCAAAAAAAGCAGGTGTATCCATTGCTACTGTTTCCAGAGTTATTAACGGCAATAATAATGTAAGCGAAAAGACCAAGCAGAAGGTACTTGATGTCATGAAGGAAATCGGCTACACACCGAATGTTTTTGCCAGGGGATTAGGTCTTAATACAATGAAGACCATTGGTATAATGTGTACCAACTCAGCCGACCCTTATCTCGCTTATGCAGTTTATTATCTCGAACGAGAGCTCAGAGCTAATGGATATGATGCCATACTCTGCTGCACAGGCAATGATTTAAGTGCTAAGAAGGATTATCTTGAATTACTGCTCTCAAAAAGAGTTGATGCAGTTATTTTAGTCGGTTCCAAGTTTCTTGAGACCAAGCTTGCTGATAATAAATATATTATTGATGCAGCCACTAAATTACCTGTTATGCTGCTTAACGGATACCTTGAAGGAGCTAACATATATGGCACCCTCTGCGATGATGAAAGCGCTGTGTACTCTGTAACAGATGCCCTGATAAAGAACGGCAGACGTGACATAGTTTATCTATACACAAGCACCTCTTTAAGTGGTCAATGCAAGCTTGCAGGTTATAAAAAAGCTCATTTTGTACATAATGTTCCTATTAATAATGCATTTATACATCTGTGTAACAAGAGCATTACTAATGCCAAGGAATATCTTACAGAGCTGTACGAAAAAGGCTACCGCTTCAACGCAGTTGTTACATCCGATGACTCTCTCGCTGTTGGTGCACTTAAATTTGCCCATTCCCATGGCATATCAGTTCCTGAACAGCTCAATGTAATTGGCTATAATAATTCACTTATTTCAAGCTGTACAGAACCGGAGCTTACCTCAATTGACAGCAAGGTTGAAGCATTATGTATTACGACAGTCAATACCTTAATGGGAGTTTTTAATGGAAGTAATGTTCCGTGCAAAACTAACATTACGGCTGATTTAATAAAAAGAAGCACTACAAGCTTCTAAATAATTTATCTCTAAGGAGGATTTTTAAATGAAACAGTTTATGGACAAGGATTTTCTTTTATCCACAGACACAGCAAAAGCTTTATTCCATGATCATGCAGACAAAATGCCTATATTAGACTATCACTGCCACATCAATCCAAAGGAAATCGCTGAAGACAGAAAGTTTGAGAATATCACACAGGTATGGCTCGGCGGCGACCACTATAAGTGGAGACAGATGCGTTCTAATGGCGTTGATGAATATTATATTACAGGCGGTGCTTCAGACAGGGAGAAGTTCCAGAAGTGGGCTGAGACACTTACAAAGGCAATCGGTAACCCACTCTTCCACTGGAGCCACCTTGAGCTTCAGAGATACTTCGGCTATAATGGCGTATTAAACGGCGACACAGCTGAGGAAGTATGGAACATCTGTAATGCTAAGCTTGCAGAGGATTCAATGACAGTTCGTAACATCATTAAGCAGTCAGGTGTTACTCTTATCTGCACAACAGATGACCCTGTTGATTCACTTGAGTATCATAAGCAGATTGCAGAGGATGATACCTTTGATGTACAGGTACTTCCAGCTTGGAGACCTGACAAGGCTATGAATATCGAGAAGCCTGAATACCTTGACTATATTGCTACTCTTTCAGAGGTAAGCGGTGTTAAAATTAACAGCTTTGCCTCATTAAAGGAAGCTTTAGTTAAGAGAATGGCATTCTTCGATTCAATGGGCTGCCGTGCTTCTGACCACGCTCTTGAGTACGTTATGTACAAGCCTGCTACAGAGGAAGAAATCGAGGCAATTTTTGCTAAGAGAATGAACAACGAGTCATTAACAGCTCTTGAGCAGTTACAGTTCAAGACAGCATTCATGCTCTTCGTTGGTAAGGAATATAATAAGCTTGGATGGGCTATGCAGCTTCACTATGGCACAAAGAGAGATAACAATGTATTCCGTTACAACCAGTTAGGACCTGACACAGGCTATGACTGTATCAACACATACAGCTCTTCTGCTGAAATGGCAGAGTTCCTTAACGCACTTAACTCAACAGATGAACTTCCTAAGACTATCATCTACTCACTTAACCCAAGTGATAATGCTGCTATCGGAACAGTTCTTGGCTGCTTCCAGGACTCAACAGCAGTTGGTAAGATTCAGCAGGGTTCAGCTTGGTGGTTCAAT
>JAZQLB010000024.1:0-5296 GCA_045542475.1 Lachnospiraceae bacterium
CAATAAGCTTACTAAGTCTCATAGCCTCTTCCTCACTTATCTTCCTATCCTGCAAAAATGCCGCAAAAAAATCCGGCAACGACCCTCCAAAGGACTTATTAAGCAGAGCCTCACTCTCCTGCCGTACTACCTGCTCCTTACTAATAAGTGCAGACACTACAGTATTCTCATTCTTAGCCGCCCCCTTATCCACCAGCTTCTTAAGCATCGTATAAGAAGTAGATTTCTTCCATCCGAATATTTCCAGACACACTCTCGCTAACTCCATAGAAGACAGCGGCGCCTTCTCCCAAATAACATCCATTATCCTATATTCACTATCACTCAATCTAATATTCTCTTCCATAATTCCTCCATTCTACTCCCATAGACCTTTCGAACTCATTCTACAACCATAGACCACTAATGTCAACCCCAAATCCAAAAACCACCACAATAACATCCCCCTTATTCCAATAAAGTTCCATAGCCATCCCATTATATAATATACGCAGAGGCAGCCAATACCCAGAAAAAAAGGGAAGATTATATTAACTAAGAGGCGGCATTTGTCCCCGCCGGTACTTACGCAGCGTATTTTGCTGCGTTATGTACCGCTGCGTGGAACAACTAAGCGAGAGCGGCCGCCTCGTGTTAATATAATCTTCCCTTTTTTTCATCCGTTTTACTGCCGTAAAGTAACACTAAGTTGATTAAACGGTATCTCAATACCATTCTCATCCAGCGCATACTTATAATTCTCTAATAAGCTGCATTTAACAGCACCATAATCTTCAGATTTTACCCATACTCTGGTCTCAAGCGTAACCTGACTTGCATCAAGGCTTGCTACTATAATGCTAATACCCTTATCCTTAAGAATTCTCTCATCCTTATCAATAATACTGCCTAGTACTGCTTTAGCTTCCTTAATATCTGATTCATAAGATATTCCTACCTGAACATCTACTCTTCTCTCAGTCTGATAAGTCACATTGGTGACAATTCCATTAGCCAAGCTTCCATTAGGAATAATAATAGCTTTATTATCCAGTGTAGACAACTTGGTATAGAATATATCAATACCCTTGACAGTTCCTTCTACACCCTCAGCAATAATATAATCACCAACACTAAATGGCTTAAAAATCAAAATCAGCACACCACCTGCAACATTAGATAAGCTTCCCTGTAATGCAAGACCGATAGCAACACCTGCCGTACTAAAAGCTGCAATAAATGAAGTTGTAGGAATTCCCAGTATTGACACTATAACAATTATAAGTACTGCATATAAAGTAAACTTAACAATGGAGCCTACAAACTTAGCAACCATGGCATCCACATCACCCTTTGAGAATGCCTTGGAAATAAATTTAAGAATCCATTTAATCAATTTCCTTCCCACCAAAAGAATCACAAGAGCAATAAGCATGTTCTTTCCAAACTCAATTACATACCCTGCCAGCATATTCAAAAAAACTTCCAGTTCCATTTCTACCTCCGAATACTACTTTGTTGCTGTTCTTTTAGATGCCATTTTCTTGGTAGAGGATTTCTTGGCTGTATCTGCTTTTTTAGGCTTCACAGTCTTTGGGGCTGCTTCCTTCTTTGTCTTGGTATCCTTTGCCCCGGCAGCCTTCTTCTCCGCCTTCATTGCCGCTTTTTTCTTCTCCTCTGCGACCTTAAGCTCCTCTGCTTTTTTAAGCTCATCTAATTCTTCTTTGGTATATGGAATGTACTCAAATACAGAAATACCAAGTGCAGGAACGGTAATCTTAATAGAATCCTCCCTGTTATCACATTCATCCTTAACAGAATGCTTAACTCTCGAATTAACCTTACCTTCTCCACCGTATACCTTACTGTCACTGTTAAATATCTCTTTATATTTACCCATATGAGGTACACCAATCTTATAGTTCTTTCTAAGAACCGGTGTAAAGCTCACTACTACAAGCAGCTCTTGTCCGCCTGCTGAACGTCTTACATAAGACACAATACACTCATCCGCAGATATATTATTAATCCACTCAAAGCCATCAGGACTATAATCAAGCTCATACAAGGCAGGCTGAGACTTATACAGCTCATTAAGTGCCTTTACATACTTATTAAGCTTCTTATTCTCATCCTTTTTAAGCTCGTCCCAGTCGAGAGATTTCTCTTCCCACCATTCATTGTACTGGGCAAAATCCTGTCCCATAAACAGAAGCTTCTTGCCCGGATGTGTAAACATGAAGCCATATGCTGCACGAAGGTCTGCAAATTTAAGCTTTAAATTACCCTCCGGCATCTTATTTATCATAGAGCATTTACCATGAACTACCTCATCATGTGAAATAACCAGAATGAAATCCTCGCTGTACGCATATATCATACTAAAGGTAAGCTCGCCGTATCTTCCCTTTCTAAATAACGGGTCAACACTGATGAAATTAAGGAAATCATTCATCCACCCCATGTTCCACTTATAATCAAAGCCTAATGAATCATCCTTAACATCTCCTGTTACTCTTGGCCATGCAGTTGATTCCTCTGCAATAAGCATAGCTCCATTAATTCTCTTTTTAAATATAGAATTAAGATGCTTTAAAAATTCTACCGCCTCAAGATTCTCATTACCGCCATACATATTGGCAACCCATTCTCCACTCTGCTTACCATAATCAAGGTACAGCATGGAAGCCACTGCATCCATTCTGATACCATCCACATGATATTCCTTTGCCCAGAAAAGTGCATTAGCAATAAGGAAATTGCTAACCTGTGGTCTGCCATAATTATAAATTAAAGTTCCCCAATCCGGATGCTCTCCCTGACGTTTATCAAAATGCTCATAAAGCGCAGTTCCATCAAACTTGGCAAGACCAAAATCATCCTTAGGGAAGTGAGCCGGAACCCAGTCAAATATTACACCAATACCCGCATTATGAAGCTCATTAACAAAGAACTTGAAATCATCAGGTGTTCCATATCTGCTGGTTGGCGCATAATAGCCCGTTACCTGATATCCCCATGAGCCATCAAACGGATGCTCCATTACAGGCATAAGCTCCACATGAGTATAACCCATATCCTTTACATACTTAATAACTAATGGTGCCAGTTCTTTGTAATTGTAGAACTCTCTGTCATCACCCGGCTTCATAAATGAACCAAGGTGCAGCTCATATATAGACATAGGCTTATTCTTATTAAGCTCTCTGCTGCCCATCCACTCAATATCAGTCCATACATATTTCTCAATATCATATACTACCGATGCATTATTAGGGCGTACCTCTCCATAAAAGGCATATGGGTCAGCCTTAAGACCTGTAAGACCACCCTTATATCTAATCTCATATTTATAAATATCAAGAGGCTTTACTCCTGGAATAAACAACTCAAAGATTCCATACTTCTCCCTAAACTGCATCTGATGCTTTCTTCCGTCCCAAAAGTTAAAGTCACCTACTACACTGACTCTCCACGCATTAGGTGCCCATACTGCAAAATTAACACCCTCTACACCATCAATAGTCATTGCATGTGCACCAAGAATCTTATATACATCATAATTAATTCCTGCTGCAAATGCATCAAGCTCCGAATCCAGAATCTGTACATTAATGCCATATGGGTCAACTATATTTACAACAGTGCCATCCGCATACTCAACAGTATATGTATACTTAACCCTACGCTTACCTGGAATAAGCACAGCAAAATAGCCTGCCTCATCCACCATTTCCATGTCATATACCTTCTTCTTACCCTCAAGCACCAGCTTAACACTTACAGCATCCGGCTGAAAGGTCTGAAACAAAAGCCCCGAAGCCGTAATATGCTGTCCTAAAATATCCTTTGGCTTCAGACATTCAGAATATACAACTGCCTCTATCTCAGGCCAATCCATTAAATCATATAGCTTCTTATCCATGTAATCCCTCATTTCATATATTTTTTAGTCTGTTTGGCTAATCCGGCTCACGTTACAGCCCAACAGCTTTTACAGACAAAATTTCTATATATATTTTACCACTAATTAATTGCATTCGCAAACCATTTGTACTATATTTATAGTAATAATGACAATATTAACCAAAATTTCTATTATATACGGGATAATTGTCCAAATTAAAGAAAAGAGGAAATAATATGTTTTACAACACTTATGAGCTTGAAGTTGATTACGCAAAGGCAGGGCTTGAGCATACCGGAGGTAATGCTACTCTTACAACCTATATTTTAGACCATGATACAAGCATCCGTGGTGACAAGCTACGTCCACTTGTCCTTGTATGTCCGGGCGGTGGCTACAACCACCTCTCTGTAAGAGAGGGAGAGCCTATTGCCATTAAAATGAATAATTTAGGCTACAATGCCTGTGTGCTCCGCTATACGCTTACTCCTAACCGCTATCCTACACAGCTTTTAGAAGCAGCTGCAGCAATAAAATTAATAAAGGAGCATGCCGCAGAATGGCATATTGACCCTGAAAAAATCTGTATAGCAGGTTTCTCTGCCGGCTCCCATGTTGCCGGAAGCCTTGGAACAATGTGGAAGGATAAGATTATTACAGAAGCTTTAGGTGGTGCTTCTGAGGATTATAAGCCATCATCCATGCTTTTATCCTACCCTGTAATAACAGCAGGTGAATTTGCTCACAGAGGCTCCTTTGAATGTCTTATTAACGATAATAAGAGCCTGTATGATACCGTTTCGTTGGAAAAAAGAGTTAATGAGGACACCGTACCTGCATTTATCTGGCATACCTTTGAAGACCAGACTGTGCCTGTGGAAAATTCCTTCCTTATGGCTTCTGCCCTTAGAAAATACCGTGTTCCATGTGAGCTTCATATTTTCCAGAATGGACGTCATGGACTGGCACTTGCTACAGAGGAAACTAACACTCTTGACGGAACCACTATCCAGCCAGAATGTGCCTGCTGGCCGGAGTTATTTGAGGCTTGGTTTAAGAATATATAATTATTGATAAAACAGACAGAAACAGGAGCTCGGAGTACTTGCAAAATTTTTTCAAATACTCTGCTCCTGTTTATCAATGCATTATATTACGAATTATCCACATCTCATTTATTAATACAATTAAAGAATGCCTCAAACCTCAACTCCATATATAATTAATCTTTACTCCTATTCAAACTCCACTTCAATATCCCCATTACTGCTGTCAAGGACCACCTTAGAGCTGCCATCTCCCCCTTTATAGTCATCATCATGCTCCTTGCCATCAACAGTTATCTCTCCATTACTGGTGTCGGCTTCTATTTTGTAGTCTGACTTATCTCCATTAAGAATTATAATAATA
>JAZQLB010000025.1:0-10598 GCA_045542475.1 Lachnospiraceae bacterium
CTACTACATTAACAGGCTGTGTATGCTCTACATAAGCTCTGAGTAATACTAATTTTTCCTTTGTTGTATATAACTTATACACACCTGTTTCCTGTGCATAGAAGGTAAGTAATGTACCCTGCTCTGCCGCATCATAGATACCTGTCTGTGTTGCACCGCTTGGAGCTTCAAATACATACTCTGCCTCTGTTCCATTAGAACTTACTGCAAGTGTAACGATATCTCCAGCCTCAGCATACAACTCAATATATACCTCACTTGAAGCAGCCTTATTTGAATAAATAAAACCATTATATGTAACACCACCAAAACTCTTAGACTTCTCGTCATAGCGTGTTATATTGGTATTCATCGTTCTTAATCTGTGTGTTGCAGGATATCCGCCATCATTGAATCCGAATTCGACATTACCATTCTCATCAAGCATCTGGAATGATGCGATATTAACGCCCTTTGTTCCGGCTTCAACACCCGGGAACCATCCGTTAATGATATCCTCCGTTAACTTATTAATGTAAAGTGTAGAATCGAGCTGCTCTGCTGCAAGATCCCATACCTCAATTCTGTCATCAATTGACTCAATAGCCTCTACTTCCGGAAGTGTTGGCTGTTGTGCTGCATCTTCAGCTTGTACATTAATTAAGCCATTATCTAATATTGATGCAGATACTGCCGTGATATTAGACATAGCCGTAGAAACCAATAATACAAGTGTTAAAACTGATGCAATAATTTTGCTAAATCTCATTTTTAGCTTCATAACTTACCTCCATTTATTATTATACAGGCATAATAGCTGCCCTATGTTTGTAAATTGTAACAACAAAAGTTTTTTTGTAAATAGGGCTAATTGTTCACTTTCAATAAACAGTACTGGAGAACTACGTTTTTTTATGCCTCGTTTTTTCTTTTTTCATGTAAAATGCCGTCCTTTTTGTGCATTTTGTACAAACTCAACATATTTTTGCGTATTTCTGCTTATCACTTTCTTCTCGAACCATTGTAACATTGTTAATTTATGCCAAAAAGTTTTTAGAAAAAAGTACTATTTTATATACAATGTATATATTTTTTGAAAGCATTTACACTCTTTTCATGTCACTTGTCTTATTTTTTTATTTCATCTCAATACTTAAGAACTACAATTGGTACGTTTTGTCATTATCTTTTTTGACACCTGTTTTAATGTTACTCCCAGCCATCCTCCTTCTTATTCCTATATACTAAAAAGGTGAGCGAATATATTTATATAATCTTCCATTACCTGATTATATATAATATCTTCACTCACCTTTTTTATTAATACTATCTGTTTAACCACCATATTCCAAAATTCAGATATGCCGCAAATGTCACCCAAATAAGATATGGAATACACAAATATGCAGCAGTCTTTGAAATATTATAAAAGCTTCTTATCATCAGTATTATCAGTATCCACAGCAATATAATCCACACAAATGCAACCAGATACCACTGAAAGTTAAAGAAGAACACCGGCCATAAGAAATTTACAACCAGCTGATAATAATATATGGACAATGCCTTATCTGTCTCAGCCTCATCAGCACCTGCCTCTGCCACCAGATATGATGCAAGCCCCATAAGTACATACAATATTGTCCATACAATAGGAAACAGCCAGCCCGGTGGCGATAATGGCGGCTTATTAAGAACCTCAAACTGCCGCATACCACCGCCGGTCAGAATACCAGCCAGCCCGCCTACCAGTAAAGGAAGAGCAACTGCCCTTATTAATTTTATTCTATTCATCCCTCATACCTCCAATACACAATATGCAGGCATGAAGGAAAATATAATTAATAAAACACTACTTCTTCGTTCCCTTACCATCTCTCTTTGCCATTTTCAGCTTCTTAAGAGATACTTCCTTCTCCTTATACTGAATAGATACATCTGCCCCCTCCGGAAGCAAATACACCTCATCAATTCCATCCTTAGAATCAAGCTTCATTCCTCGGACACCTACCGCGCCTTTCTTCTTCTCAGGAATCTCCACAAGTGGGAACTTAAGGAAATATCCATTTTCAGACTGTAAAACCACATCCTGACTGCTGACAATAGCAATAGCAGCCTCTGCACCTTCACTCTCGCCTGTAACAGTTTCTGCTATCGCCCCCTCTGGCACAACACCTTCAGAATTTGTACCAAGCGGCATAGCCTTAGCATCAGTAATCTCAATGGTTACAATTGAATCTCCCTCCATCAGCTTGGTAGCCGCAATGGTTCTCTTAGATGCCTCAAATTCAGAGCCATCCACCAGTTTCATCATAGCCTTCTTGGTTACAAAGAGAAGCTTCCTTCCCTTTAACAAACCGCTACAGCACAGGAACACAATCTCCTCTCCTGCACTACTGTAATTACCCAGATTATCAATTGGCGTTCCCTTATCCCTGAAACGTCCAAACGGAATATCCGCCACCTTAATCTGGTGAAGATTACCATTATGTGTAAATATACATATCTTCTCCGTATTCATACAGGTGAATACATATTTATTCTCTGCATGAACAGCATCTATATTACGCTCATATGCACTAGGGTCAATAGTCTTGGCATAGCCAAAGCGGTCCATAATAAATACCACCTGCTGCTCAACAAACTTAACCTCTTCCACAACCGCCTCTGCCGCATCCTCAATAACCGTCTTACGTGGAAGTGCATACTCCTTCTTTATCTTATCAAGGTCCTTCTTTATAACCTTTGCCATAGCACGTCTACTGTTTAAGATATCCTCATACTCAGCAATTCTTGCAAGAGTTTCCTCGTATTCCTTTTCAAGAGCAAGAATTTCCAGACCTATTAACTTATACAGACGAAGTTCTAAAATAGCTGTTGCCTGCTTCTCAGTAAAATGAAGCTTCTTAGCCTCCTTTTTTGACTGCTCAGACTTAAAGTTAATGTCATCAACAATACCTTCTGTAAGACAAGCCTTTGCCATCTTAAGATTCTTACTGCCTCTTAAAATCTCAATAATAAGGTCAATGATATTGCAGGCTCTGATAAGCCCCTCCTTAATCTCCTTATTATCCAGTTCCTTATTAAGAAGTGTCGTATACTTTCTGGTAGCAAGCTCGTACTGGAACTTGATATGATGTTCAATAATTCCCTTAAGTCCAAGCACCTCCGGTCTGCCATCCACTATGGTAAGCATATTCACACCAAAGGTATCCTCTAACTTTGTCTTTTTATAGAGAATATTCTTAAGTTTCTCAACATCAGTATTCTTCTTAAGCTCTAATACAATTCTGATACCTTCCTTAGAAGACTCATTGGAAATATCGGTAACATCCTGAATTACCTTTTTCTCAATTAAATCAACTACGTCCGAAATAAATTTACTGATTCCCATGCCAATCATAGTATATGGAATCTCTGTAATAACAAGTTTGTCCTTATCCGACTTCTTAGCCCCCGGCTCATATACCACCTTACCACGAAGCTTAATTTTACCTGCTCCGCTGGTATATATATCAAGCAAATCCTTTTTATTAACCACAAGACCGCCTGTAGGAAAATCCGGTCCAATCATATACTGCATTAATTCTTCTGTAGTAATGTCCGTATTATCCATATAAGCCTTAACAGCATCAATAACCTCACCAAGATTATGAGTCGGAATATTGGTGGTCATACCAACTGCAATACCCTCCGAACCATTAATTAAAAGGTTAGGCACTCTTACAGGAAGCACCACTGGCTCCTTCTCCGTCTCATCAAAGTTCGGCATAAAATCAACAACATTCTTATCAAGGTCAGCAAGATATACCTCCTGCGTAAACTTCTTAAGCTTAGCCTCCGTATATCGCATAGCTGCAGCCCCATCGCCCTCAATTGAACCGAAGTTACCATGACCGTCAACTAATGCCATTCCCTTTTTAAAATCCTGTTCAAGCACAACCAAGGTCTCATATATCGAGCTGTCACCGTGAGGATGATATTTACCCATGGTATCACCTACAATACGTGCTGACTTTCTATGTGGTTTATCGTGATTAAGCCCTAACTGGTCCATGGCGTATAAAACTCGTCTCTGAACCGGCTTAAGTCCGTCCCTTACATCCGGAACGGCTCTGGCTGTAATTACGCTCATTGAATAATCTATGAATGATTTCTGCATGACATCGGAATATTCTGTCTGCAATATCTGTTCTGCCATATCTGTCTCCTTTAGCTAATATCTAACTCTGCATCATGAGCATGCTCATGTATAAATTCTCGTCTTGGTGCTACATCAGTTCCCATAAGCAATGAGGTCACATGGGAAGCCATCTTGGCATCCTCTATCTCCACACGCTTAAGAATTCTGGTCTCAGGATTAAGAGTGGTCTCCCACAGCTGTTCTGCATCCATTTCTCCAAGACCCTTGTATCTTTGTAAAGTAAATGAGGTTCCCTGATGTGATTTTCTGTACTTCTCAAGAGCCTTATCATCATACAGATATTCGCCCTCGCCCTTTTTCGGCACAACCTTATAAAGGGGAGGTGTTGCAAGATATACGTGCCCCTCCTTGATAAGCTCCGGCATAAATCTGTAGAAAAATGTGAGCAATAACGTAGCGATATGCGCACCGTCCACGTCCGCATCGGTCATAATAATAATCTTATTATATCTTAATTTGCTAATATCAAAATCATTACCATAGCCTTCTGAAAAACCACAGCCAAAGCTGTTAATCATAGTCTTAATCTCCGCGTTTGCAAGCACCTTATCAATGGAAGCCTTCTCAACATTTAAAATCTTACCTCGGATTGGAAGTATCGCCTGAGTTCTACGATTACGCGCAGTCTTGGCAGAGCCACCCGCAGAATCTCCCTCTACGATAAATACCTCACACTCCTCAGGATTACGACTCTCGCAGTTAGCCAGCTTACCATTACTGTCAATAGAGAACTTCTGCTTAACAAGCAGATTAGTCTTAGCCTTCTCCTCTGCCTTACGAATCTTAGCCGACTTCTCTGCACAGGCAATAACAGTCTTAAGTGTCTCAAGATTCTTATCAAAAAATCTTACCAGCTCATTACCCGATACCTCTGCAACCACCTTACCTGCATCCTGATTATCAAGCTTAGTCTTGGTCTGTCCCTCAAATCTAGGCTCCGGATGCTTAAGTGCAACAACTGCCGTCATACCATTTCTAACGTCCTGACCTGTAAAGTTAGAGTCCTTCTCCTTTAAGATTCCAAGCTCTCTGGCATACTGGTTAATAACCATGGTAAACTTAGTTTTATAACCTGTAAGGTGTGTACCGCCCTCCTGAGTATATATGTTATTACAGAAGCCCAAAATATTTTCCTGAAATGCATCCACGAACTGGAAAGCACATTCCACCTCAATACCATCTACAGTATGCTTATAATAAGCCACCTCATGAAGCACATCCATGCCCTCATTAAGAGACCTTACATAAGCCTTAATTCCATCAGGCTCATGGAATACCTCACTGTCCTCTTCACCAGTTCTCTTATCCTCATAGTAAATGGTAAGTCCCGGATTAAGATATGCAGTCTCATGAAGCCTTGATTTAACCGCCTCCGCCTTAAAATGTGTCTTTTCAAAAATCTCATCATCCGGTAAAAAGGTTACTGTTGTACCTGTATCATTCTTTCTACAGGTTCCAACCTCTGTAAGCGGTCCCATAGTCTTACCTCTCTCGTAACGCTGCTTATACACCTTACCATCCTGATGTATCTCTACCTCCAGCCAGCATGAAAGTGCGTTAACTACGGATGCACCTACACCATGCAGACCTCCCGATATCTTATATGCACCATCACCGAACTTACCGCCTGCATGAAGCACAGTAAAAACAACCTCTACCGCCGGTATACCTGCCTTAGGGTGAATACCGATTGGAATTCCTCGTCCGTTATCCTTAATGGTTGCCGTACCATCCTTATTAAGTGTGACCCACATAGAATCACAATGTCCTGCCAGGTGCTCATCAACCGCATTATCCGCAATCTCGTATATCAGATGATTAAGACCCTTTGTTGATACACTGCCGATATACATTCCCGGACGCTTTCTAACCGCCTCAAGACCTTCCAGAATAGTAATACTTCCGGCACCATAATCCTGCTTCTTCTCTGCCATTTTAAAATTCCTTTCACGTGTTCGCATTATACAAATGTATGTTCGCATTAATATTTCTATTTTATACCATATTTTGATTTTCGTCTAGGGGGAATATACAAAATGTGGGGAGAGTGGTGCGAAACGGACGGTCTGGGCCATGGTGTGTATGGATATGCTGGTTGGGTAAGGCTAAGAATTTCTAAATATCCTGCATATATGGTGTTTATAGCCTCGCAATACGGCACAAAATCGCCATCCTGGCTCGTTGTGCCTTGCACGCACGTCCGTGTGCGTGCAATTGCTGGGATTTCGCTTTGGCAGGATATTAAGAAATTCTAAACCTTGCCCAAAGGCATATCCATACACACCATGGCTCAGACCTGATATTTTCTACCACTACTTTTTTTGTATTTCGCTAATGTGTATATATTCCCAAGCTTGAAGTATGTATTTCTTAAACATATATCTTATATATTTTTGTGATATTTATAATGATATGAATACAGAAATGTGTTATAATTTTTTATTATATGTACAGGCAGGTGAACTCTTATGAGAATAAAGCGAGGTATTTTCTCGGTGCAGTTGTAAATCTGATGGCAGGTTGCATCGAGTATTGTATGTTATCAGTTGACTGCATCGTTTCGTGAAATATATGTTTATTAAATATAAGATTGACGAAAAGGAGTAGTTATTATGAATATTGATTTATTAAAGGAAGAATGGCTTAAGGAAGAGAGTGCGGCTCATATACATGGATGGGATTTTTCCCATATTCGTGGACGATATGAGGAGGGGAATGATTTGCCTTGGGATTATAAGGCGATTATTAAGAGGTATCTTAAGCCTGAGCATAGGTTACTTGATATTGATACGGGTGGCGGGGAGTTTCTTTTGTCACTTGGACATCCTTATGGTAATACTGCTGCTACTGAGAGCTTTCCGCCTAATGTGGAGCTGTGCAGGCAGGAGTTACTTCCGCTTGGAATTGATTTTAAGTATGGCGATGGTTGTGAAGTACTTCCTTTTCCTGATTGTTCCTTTGATATTGTTATAAACAGGCATGGAGAATTTATTTCGACAGATATATATCGTATACTTAAGCCGGGTGGAATATTTATTACACAGCAAGTAGGTGCAGAAAATGACAGGGAGCTGGTTAAGCTTCTGCTGCCCGGAACCCCTATACCGTTTCCTGACTGGTATCTTAATAAGGTGGTGGACCAATTAGCCGGTGCAGGCTTTCAGATTTTAGATAAACAGGAAGCCTTTGGACCGATTAAGTTTTATGATGTGGGAGCCTTGGTATGGTTTGCACGGATTATTGAATGGGAATTTCCCGGTTTTTCGGTTGAGAAATGTCTGCCACAGCTGCTTAAAACACAGGAGCAGCTTGAAAAGAATGGCTGCTTAGAGGGGCGAACTCACAGATTTTTAGTTGTTGCACGTAAATTGCATTAATCCATAATTAAAGCCCGTCACCCGGACGGATATTTCCGGGTGACAGGCTATTTTTATCTTTTCTTACTCATATATTCGCGGACATTTTTATTAAAGAGCATTGCCAAAGCAAATAATATTGAGAGCCCTATCTCCCCTAATATATAAAACACCTCGATTACCTTCGGAAGCTCCAGAAGCAGATTTTCAATATGTGCCAAAAACAGCAATGCATTTCCTGCCGCAAATAAATACCTTGACCATGAAAATCTTGCCATAAGACACACTAACAACACAAGCTTAAAAATACCTCCAAACCAATTATGGTCAAAAAAGATATTATATATAATACCAAGAAGAATTATTCCACATATGGTACAAATAATACTCTTTCCAATCTCATAGCGTCTTCTCTGTAACACCTCACAAGCTTCTTTGGACAATACCCTGCCATCATTCACGTATGCCCTGATATATCTGCCCTTTACAATATGAATAATCAAACATATCATATTAAATACAAGTGTGATTATCGTCATATAAAATGACACCAGGCGTAGTTCATACATATAATCTGCTTCCGGCATTTTCATCCTATATTTTATATATTCGAAAATACCGATTAATTCAAGCATCACACCCGTAGCCGAAAAAGCCATATGCAGCTTTCTCGCCCATGCCATTCCACATAAAAGAACAACGGATAACACAGCCGGAATCAACATAAATAAATCAATTGCCATATAATACTTTATGGACATCCATACAACAAACCATACATAAACATAATTCAATATAACAAGAGCAACTACCCATTTTACAGAAGTGCTTATACCATCCATAAGTGTCTGCTTTGACAGCTCCGACTCTGCATCTTCTGCGGTTTCCTTTTTCTTTCCTTGAGATATAACTGAGCTAAGACGATTTAAGGTAAAGTTTCCCTCTTTCAGATATTGTATTACACCATTGTGTAAAAGCAGCATCAGACAGCTGATTATTAATACCGCAGCCACTAAAATACACATCCCCAAACGTACTTCGTCATAATGAATACTTTCCCCATATCGAAGACCCATCTGTATATCAAGTACAACAGCTTGCAATTTTCCTAAAGCTACCACCACAAAAGCATATCTGCCAAGCTCAATCCTGAATAATAAAGCCACTACTGACAACAGAAGAACAATATTATTCCAAACATCTAAGCCCACAAAATATTCAAGCAGTACAACAGCTATATTTACTTCTGCAACCGTAATAAGCAATTTCTCTCCACTTATTTTTGACATACTATTTCTTACTCCCATTAACTATTTTTATTACAATCCAAACGCTGCTCTTATAGTTCCAATAAAATTACCAATTCCGTGTAAGAACCAGCTTGGCAGAATCGAGCCGTTATACAGCTTCTCATCAAGAAATGCAAACAATAACGCTCCCACCGCCGCTGTCGCAAACATGAATACATGGAATGCAAAATTAACCTCTATTCCGCCAACGATGTATAAAGCATTATGCGCAAGACCAAATAATACTGCCTGAATAATAATTCCCGGAACAGTTCCGAATTTCTTGCACAAACGCTTATTGATAAAGCCTCTGAACAAAAGCTCCTCAAGCAGCCCGTTTGCAATAAAATTCTCTATAAATGCAGGAATAATGGCAGCAAAACCAATTCCTGCATATGCATTTACCGCAACAGAGTCACTTTCTCCTAACATTTCAAGTGTTCCCTTTGGAAGCAGGAATGTAAAGTCACCGAAATAGAAAATCACCCATAATACCACAAAAATAAGTAATGCCCACCATTTACACTGCATTTTAGGCTTCTTAAGACCTACAAATTCAAAAAAGCTGCATTTTTTTCTATGTAATATAAGCCACCATAAAAAAGGTATAGCTCCCAATATTACAATATTTCCAATTAATGTCCCGATTGCTGTTGAAATAAGCTCCATATACTATACTTCTCCTTAGTTTTTCCAAAATAATTGCCGGTTGATATAGTCAGCCGGCAAATAAATCTTACTTATGTTATTAAAAACAATAATACCTTAAATACCTAAAATATCCTTAACTGTAGCTTCCATCTCAGTCTTATCACATACTCTTGTGTGAAGCACAGGAGCTGTTCTAATCTCTTCAATGGCCTGTGGAACTGCTACGTTACCAATCTTTGAAAGCTCATCAACAAGCTCAAAATCTGACATGCTGTCATACTTAGCTGAATCAATAGCGCTCATTACGCTTCTTGTGAACTTGAATGGGCTGGCTGTTGATGCAATAACAGTCTTCTTATTATCGTTATTAGCAGCATATTTCTTATATACGCTTGCTGCAACTGCTGTATGAGTATCAATTACATAGCCTGTTGCCTCATAGATAGACTTAATTGTATCAGCTGTCTCCTGCTCGCTTGCATAGTTACCATAGAAATCTGCAAGCTGTGCCTTCATATCTGCTGTAATCTCATACTTACCCTCTGACTTAAGAGCATTCATAAGCTGGGCTGTCTTATCAGCGCTGCCACCTGCGATTCTGTTAATAAGTCTCTCAAGGTTGCTTGAGATAAGGATATCCATTGATGGTGATGATGTAAGCACAAACTCTCTGTTTCTGTCATATACACCTGTCTCAAAGAAATCATATAATACCTTATTCTCATTTGATGCACAGATAAGCTTAGCAATTGGAAGTCCCATATTCTTAGCATAGAATGCAGCTAAGATATTACCAAAGTTACCTGTTGGTACAACTACATTAATCTCCTCACCCTTTGTAATCTCCTCGTTAGCAAGAAGCTTAACGTATGAATATACATAGTATACAATCTGTGGTACAAGACGACCGATATTGATTGAGTTAGCTGATGAGAACTGGAATCCAGCCTCATCCATAACCTTAGCAAGCTCTGTGTTACCAAAAATAGTCTTAACGCCAGTCTGGGCATCATCAAAGTTACCCTTGATTCCTACTACATATGTATTATCACCCTTCTGTGTAACCATCTGCTTCTCCTGAATAGCACTAACACCATCCTTAGGATAGAATACGATAAT
>JAZQLB010000026.1:0-13116 GCA_045542475.1 Lachnospiraceae bacterium
TTGCCGACGTCCTGTCGGCAATCACTAGGTTACTTTGCAAAAATGTATTTTTATATAGCATTTATACTGTGAAATATTTTTATTTCCTTTCCAGCACCCATTTAATAACATAGTCTGCTACTTGTTCTACGGTTTTATTACTGATGTCCAGAGTTTCATAGGTCATATCACCGAGAGTGTTATGGGTTTTGAGGTAGTTGTTATAGTCTACAGAGCCTTTAATCCAGTTTGCATCGGTAATGCCTCTGCCTTCGCTCATTCTTATCTTAAGCAGTTCTTCGTCACATACTAAGACGAGACAATGAATATCGGTAAAGAAGCGGCGGTTGTACATATGATTGAATTTATCGAGGCAGCCTGCTATCGTCCATAGAACAGGTCTGCCGCTTTGCATAATGCTTTTAGAAATATGCTCTATAAGCTCAACCCAGCTTTCGTAATCCTCATCGGTTGCCATCGGCATAAAGCCCGAAAACACATCCGCATCCAGAACAACAAAATCCACCTTTCTTTTCATAATCTCAAGTGCAGTTGTTGTTTTACCCACACCACTGCAACCGCTTAATATGTATAACGGGAATGCCTGATACTCCCATGTATGCCCACATTTAGGGCAGGTTATTTTCCCATCCTTAACCTCCTTGTCCCACTCATAACTTCCACATTTTGAACATATACCAATCATGCTAATACCTCCAATAGTTCTTTCAAATCCTCATCCTTTGTAGTCCATATAACTGCGTATACATATTCAACGCCAAGCTGACGATACATTTCCAGACGATGCCGTCCATCATTAACCTGAAACTCTCCCGCTGAATATGATACTATAAGCGGCGGTGTATCCCAATTGTCATAATCTGCTTTCATTTTATCCACAATAAAAAAGAAATATCTGATGGAATCCTCATCATGAAGATACTCCGGCGTTCCTGCCGGTACATTCTCCAAAAGTCTGATTGGAATTTGCTTTATCCCAAGATAATGCCGCTTCTCTAACAGTAATCCATCAGCTAATGCCACATTCTTTCCGTCATTTCGCAAAAAAAGCTGAAGCCATTGTTCAATCTCTCCTGCATTATCAAATTCCTTCGCTTTAGTTAGTGTTCCGTATATCATAGCCACCGCCTCCTGCTGTTTCGTATTAAAAAAAGACCCATCGATGTCACAAGCACATCAGGGTCATATACATATGGTACACTCCTGATACACCTTAGGCTAGTGTACCATATGTTATTCTCATAAAATATTCCAAGCTTAATTTAAAACAAAGTCGGTATATGGTGAGTATTTTTCAAGAAATTCATTATAATCCCTTTGTCTGGTACTCCACACAATAACCGGAGGTAGAAACCTATCAGCTCTTATTTTCTCCTGCCAATCCAATACCCTCGCTTCAAAGGTCTCTGCATCCACCTGCCATTTCATTCCGGCCTCAGGACCGCTGCTTCTTTTTAACAGCTTAAGCGGCATAGCTATTGGACCTAGGTAATAACGCTTTTCCATATATAAGCCATCCGAAAATGCCTTATTTTTTCTTTCAAATAAAAGATATGTATGAAGCCATTCCTCTAAAAGCTCATTATTGTTATATTCCCTTGCCGATTCTATGTCAGGGCAGAATACCAGCTCATCCGATGCCTTTTTTGAATAAACTATTTTCTTAATAGTATCCTTTGGAAGCACCTCATTTGCATTTAAATAGTTCATAAAATTAATCCTGTCTTTAATAGTTTAATCTTTCTCATACCATTCCTGACTTCCACGTTTCGAGCCTCTCTATAAAAGCTTTTACTTCTTCCTGTTGATGAATATTCACATAATCATGCTTATCCAGCTTTACCACAACCTCATCCACATTAAACTGCATAAACGGCGTATCTTTTTTATCCCACAGACTTACATTATGACAGGTTCCCTTAAAATTGCTATCCACAATACCAATCTGTGCAAGCTCGTCCCTGCGATATATAACCACGCCAGTGCCTTCCATCTCTTTGTTTTCAAAGCTGAGAGAAACTATATACATCCTATCCTGCGCCATTCCAATAGCATAATCCCAACATCGCATGCCATGTCGTCCTATTCGTTCTCTTTTGTACGCATACACAGGAAAATATTCTACCCCTTTAGGAATTGCAGTAGCAAGTATCAGCTCAAGAACCTCCTTATCCTTGCCTGCCTTACCAATTTGTCTATTGACTATATATTTAACAGCCAAAAATGCCACAATTATACCTATCAGCAATAGAAAACCGCCAAATACATGATTATCCAGCCAGTCAAAGAAATCCAAAATATTCTTAACCAGAGCAATCATCTGTTGCTTTAGCATTTCTTCATCTCCTCATACATATCCTTGCTTATATAACAGCCCGCTAGTGGAAATTTAGCTGCGTTAATCACACAGTCAAACTTATTTATCATATTTTCTACGGTTTCTACCATACCGCTCCACTCTTCACCATATGCCATACGAAGCTGTCGCCAGTCCGTGAACATACGGACTGCCGGACGTTCTCCCTTTCCGGGACCTGTGGCAATTTTTATCTGCACATCCTTTTTAAGAACTGCATTTCCATCCTTATCTCCCTTAGGAAGCTGACCATCATGCTGCATTGGAATAAGGAGCTTTGCTTTTTTAAGCTCCCTTGCCATAAAACCATAATACAATCTGTATATAACCTCCGCATCATCTCCCTTCGGAGTTCCAATCTGCCCCATTAATAACATCCAGCGAACCACATCCGGATTCGTTACCGGAATATTTCCAGGTTGAATATTGCTGTAATCAGGCTTTGGTACAAGCATTTGTGCCGGGATAGTGGTATTATGCACCTGAATGGCAACCTCATTAACTCCATTTAAATAGAATACACTTCCAAGAAAATTATATATTCCCTTTCCGTCCTCGCCGTTTTTAATTTGCATTACACCATATATTTCCTCTGAAAGTGAGGACATTATTATTTTTGACATACTTTTGGTAAAAAGTAAAATATGCGGCGGAGTACACATATAGCCATTTTCCTGCTTTATTGTCTTAGAAAACATATATGGCTCCCCTGTTGCCTTACTGTATATACAGTATATTTCCTTAACTGCAAGAAGCTTTTGGCATATTGCCTCAACAAGACTCTCCTGCTTTTTTACATATTGCTTTCTGCTCTCTTCATCTATATTATTATCATTTTTTGACATATGCCATATAAATAAATGCCAAATCTCCGCCAAATCTGCAAGGCTTAGCTTCTCTATATCATTATAAGAAAGCTGTAGCTTCTGAAAGCCCACAAATACATCTCCAAGTGCATTTATATAAGCATTTCTTATATCCTCAGAGGAAGGCTTTCCGCTGTACACAACTGTTCCCTCTTTTATTTTAAATGCCATACCTCCCTGTATGCGTATAGCAGCCACACAATCTGTTGCTGTTTCCACTCTTCCGTTTTTGCCTATTATGATTGAAGCTATAGTACTCAAAAATGTTGGTGCATCATCATCTCCACAATTAGTTATATATACTGCATCACCCTCATGCAGGGTTCCGCTTATTCTTCCTGATATGATAATATCTCCATTGCCACACTCCTGAACAATAGACAAAACACCCATCACCATACCTTGTGTCGTTTCTTCATTTGGTGCTGCTCCATTCTTTACTACTTCACCTGTATCAGGCTCATTATTTAATGTCTCTTCTGATACATTCCCTTTTTCCGGCGTTGTGTTCAATGCTTCTGGCAAAGCCTCAGGCATTTCCTGCTTTTGAGCAGATTTTCTCTTTAATTTATCAAAAATACTCATGTTTATTATTTCTCCTTTTGTACCCGTATATAACAATTTTAATAAAGAAAGCAAATAAAAGCAATCAGATAATGATTGGTTTAAAGTAATACTTAATAACTAAAAAAAGAGCTTCATATAACCTGAATCATACGAAGCTCTTACTTATAAATTCTTAATTATTAAGCTACTTCTGCCTGCTTCGCACTATTCTCGGCTGCTACTGTAAAATCCTCTCATCATGTTTTTTTCAATTTTAAGGTAATATTTCCTTGTATCTTTTTTATACAAATCTAAGTATTTAATACCATTTTTTACAAAAAAGACACCAAATCTACATACATAAATCTGGTGTCATAATTCTTCATATTCTGACTATTATTTACCTTTATTCTGCAATAAAAAGAATATATTCCGCTGTATTCATATTAACTAAATCTAAATACAGAACATCCTCTTCTTCTAAATAGAAGCCGAAATAAGGTGTCTGATAAGGTGTTTCCACCTGATTTTCACCCTCTATAATACAAGCTTCATTATTTAATACAAGACAAATAAAGTTATCTTCCTTATACGAATCATAGGAATTAAAAACGCCCTCCAGCTCTGTTCTTGTAATACCATAGTCACTCAGCTCTGTTTCCATATAAGTTACTGCTTCTTTGCCCATATAAAACTCATAGGTTCCACTATAATAGTTATCAGTAGTATCATCTGCATAACGATAGTATTTAAAGGTTTCATCTTTTTCACATACAAGAAGCGACTCCTCCTCTGAAACTTTCCACTTATGCTCTGTGATAACTGATGCAGGCTCCTTCGCATCATTCTTCTTGGCGCAGCCTGAAAACAGTAATATACTGGCGATTGCCATTACATAAAATAGTATTTTTTTAATATTTCTTTTCATAGGTATACTTCTCCCTCTTTATATAATATTTTCGGTGTAATTGTATTGTATGGGACGCGATATGTCAAGTTTATACTTATTATCCTGACCTACAAGTTCAATGTCCTATCCTCCGGCAGCCTCCATTTTTCTTTATTTACAGGAACAGCATCCTCAAGCACATACAAAGGCAATTCTATGATATCCAAATTACATTTCATATTTCTTTCCCTCGCCAGTTTTAGCAATACCAATGTCCAAGTGTCTATACATCTTGATACATATATTTGTACGTATTAATAGATTTTAGTTAGTAATACGATTACCTCGCAGTGATAACTCCCCGGAAACATATCCACCGCCACAGCTCGTCTAACCCTATACCCCTTCCGCTCAAAGCTCTTTAAATCCCTCGCAAGAGTCTCCGGTCCACAAGAAATATACACAATCCTCTCCGGTGCCAGCTTAGCGGCACACTTTATAAATGCCTCATCGCTTCCGGTTCTTGGAGGGTCCATAAATACTACATCTGCCTTTTGCCCCTCTGCTGCCATCTTTGTCATAAACTTACCTGCATCATCACAGAAAAACCTGATATTCTTAATATCATTTGCCTTGGCATTCTTAATGGCATCTGCCACCGCATCCTTATTAAGCTCCACGCCAATAACCTGCCCTGCTTCCTTGGATGCAGTTATTCCTATGGTTCCAATGCCACAGTAAGCATCAATAACCGTTTCCTTACCCGTAAGCCCTGCGAATTCAATAGCCTTATTATACAGAACCTCCGTCTGCACAGAATTGACCTGATAGAAAGACTTTGGAGATATGCGGAAAGTATGACCGCACAGCACATCCTCGATATAGCCCTTACCATACAAAGTCTCCTGCCTGTCCCCCAGCACCATGCTTGTTCTTTTATTATTAATATTAAGCACTATGGTAGTTATCTCAGGATGTTCCTTAAGCAATGCCTTTATAAAATTATTCTTTGATGGAAAAATATGGTTTGCCAATACAAGCACTACCATAATCTGTCCGGTCTGATGGGCAGTACGAATAAGCACATGGCGGAATAAGCCCGTCTGGCGGTCTTCGTCGTAGGTTCTGATTTTAAAGGAAGGTAATAACTTTCTAATGGTTCCTATAATCTCATCAGCCTTCTCATTCTCTATAAGACACTTATCCACTTGAACTACGCGGTGCGAGCCTTCCTCATATACTCCGGAGATAATATTTCCTTTTTTATCCGAGGTAAATACTGCATGCACCTTATTACGATAGTTAAAAGGATTTTCCATACCGATAATCTCAGTTACCTTGCAATATGGCTTTAAAAGCTTTGCTAACATATCCTTTTTTTCCTTTAGCTGCTCGCCATAAGTTAAGGAGAGCATATTGCAGCCTCCGCATTTTTTTGCATATGGACAGTTAAATTTTATCTTTTCCATCTCTATACTCCTTCGTAGTTAAAATCAGGTATAAAACTCTCATCAGCAGGGTCGCCCTCCTGAATGAAGGCATTCTCCACTCCAATCTCTATGGCATAATCAATAACCTCGTCATACTCAGCCTCAGAAAGCTTTCTTGCAAGTTCGGGATATATGCCGTTCTCGCATAAGGACTTCATAGGCGTATACTGGCTCATTATGCTCATGTATATATTGTCACCATATTTTTCATACAGATATTTTATAATACTCTTTGAATCCTCCGTATTTCCTGGAAGTACCAGATGCCTTACGATAATTCCTTTCTTCATAAGACCGGTTTCCTCGTCAAATACGGGCTGTCCAACCTGTCTGTACATCTCCGCAAGAGCTTCTTGTGCATATCTGAAATAATCCTCTGCATGGCTGTAGCATTTAGCCAAAACCGGATTCATATATTTCATATCCGGCAGATATATATCCACCAGACCCTCTAATCTTCTAAGGGTGTCCACCTTTTCATAACCGCCTGTATTATACACAACAGGAATCGTAAGTCCCTTTGTCTTTGCAGACTTAAGCGCCTCTGCAATATGAAGCGTATAGTGGGTTGGCGTAACCAGATTAATATTGTTTGCACCCTTATTCTGAAGTTCAAGAAATATCTCAGAAAGCCTCTCTATGGTAATTTCTTTTCCTACGGTGCAGTCAGCGATATTCCCATTCTGGCAGAACACGCAGCGTAAAGGACATCCGCTAAAAAATACCGTTCCCGACCCGCTTTCGCCTGATATACAAGGCTCCTCCCACATGTGAAGTGCTGCTCTTGCCACAAGAAGCCTGTTATCACAACCACAAAAGCCGCTCTGTCCTGCCGCTCTATTTACTTTGCATTCTCTTGGACATAATCTGCATTCTGTCAGGTTATACAACTCAACCATTTATACCTCCAAACACACCTTGTAATTTCAAAATTGCTTTGTAATTCACGTAAAATATGCTACAATCTATATCAATATATTTTAGCAAACAGATTAGTCAGCATCTGCTACCTAATCCAAACAGCTACAAACCATAGAAAGGAAACAACATGAATCCACTTAAATTAATGCAGCTTAAAGGCTCTTGGGACAAATTCTGTGCCAACCACCCTAAGTTCCCGATGTTCTTAAATGCCGTATCTCAAGGAAATGTATTACAGCCAGACACAATAATCGAGATTAATATTACAACTGCGGATGGAAGAACCTACGCCTCTAATCTTAAGGTAACTCCTGAGGATTTATCCCTCATAGAGGATATCAAGGAGATTGTTAAATAATATTCTATAAAAAGTATATTAGGATATTATTCTATAATCGATTAAGGTATCAAAAGCACCTTCGGTGCATTGTGTCATACGATATATGGATATGCAAATTCATTTGTATATCCATATATCGTATGACACAGGTGCTAAGCACCCTTTTGACACCCTAATCTATAATCTCAAGCTCCTTTGAATAGGTATTCATAATCCTTACCCCATCCTCTGTTATCAGACAAAGGTCTTCTATTCTGACACCAAATTTACCCGAAAGATATATTCCCGGTTCACAGGAAATGCATCTTCCCGGCTCAAAGAGACTTTCATTAACCGCACTTACATCACCGCTTTCATGAACCTCCATACCGATGGAATGACCGAGGCGGTGGGTAAAGTATTCACCATAGCCCTCATTTGCTATAAGGCTTCTTGCGGCGTTATCTGCATCGCAGAAACGCTTTCCCGGTGCCATTTCTGCCTCTCCTGCCTGATTGGCGTTTTTCACTATTTCATACACTTTACGCTGTTCATCTGTAACTGATTTATAAAAGAAGGTTCTTGTCATATCCGAGCAATAGCCATCCTTAACACAGCCCACGTCAAATAAAACCACATCTCCAGCCTTAATAACCGTATTATCAGGCTCATGATGAGGGTCTGCTGCATTAGCACCAAAGCATACTATCGGCTCAAAGGAATTACCCTGTGCGCCAAGTCTTTGATATATTCCCTCTATCTGCTTAGCCACCTCAAGCTCAGTAACCCCCTCATGAATAAGCTTTTTAAATTCTGCCATGGCAAGGTCATTAATACGGGATGCCTCAAGCATTAATTCCTGCTCTCTTTCATCCTTACGCCCTCTTACTGCATCCAGACAAAAAGAGGTGTTCTTATATGCTGTACCTGCCCCATACTCCTGTAATGCCAGCAGAATCCTTGCAGGCATGGTTTTGTCTATTCCAAGTGTTGCTTTACTATCTGTGTATTCTGCAATCTGTTTAGCAGAATCCTCTGTGTCCGTATGCCATATAACCTCTATAGACGGCTTGTCTGACAGGTGAAACAGTTTATTTGCAAACAGATACTTTTTATCCCTAGATAAATATAATGCCCATGTCCTCTCAAAGGGTGCTACCCTCTCACCTGTAAGGTAATATATTGTAGCCGGATCCCATGCTATCATCTGTGTAAAGCCTGACTTTTCAAGCTCCTTAATTGCATTGTTCATTCTTGTACTATACATACTTTCACTCTTCCTTTTTACTATTTTCAGTTATGAAGGAAGCCGGTTTAATAGCTCCCATTCCGAATTTTTCCCTGATTTTATCTACTGCCTTATCCAGCTTTTCCAGCTTCTCATAATCTGTATTGTCAAATAATGACATCTGACGGTTCACACCATCTCGTGACACCTTACCGGTTCTGACACCCAACAGTCTTATTGGTGTCCCATCCCATAGCTCATCAAACAGCTTACAGGAATTCTCATATACCTCTCTTGTTATATTGGTGGCTGTACTTAGGGTGCATTGGTGTGATACGCGGCTTAAATCATTATAGCGTATGCTTACAGATACCTCTCCGGCTCTTACACCATCCTTTCTAAGCCTTCTGCACACATTCTCTGACAGAAACAAAAGAACATGCTTTGCAGCATCAGCATCAACCACATCATACTCAAGGGTGGTGGAATTCCCATACCCCTTATTATCCTCCGGCTCCAGCTCAAGCATGGAATCATCATGTCCGTTTGCAGAATGCCAGATAGCTTCGCCCTGCTTTTTAAGTGCCCCACGAAGAATACTTATATCAGTATTTGCCAGTTCTCCTATGGTTCGTATTCCCATGGAGCGAAGTCTGCTTACTGTGGACTTACCCACAAACAGTAAATCCCCCACAGGCAGGGGCCACATTTTATCTACAATCTCATGAGGAAACAGCGTGTGCACCTTATTAGGCTTCTCAAAATCTCCTGCCATCTTGGCAAGCAGCTTGTTGCTTGATATTCCTACATTTACCGTAAAACCAAGGGTATTATATATCTCATCCTTAATCCGGTGGGCCGCCTCAACCGGCTCGCCGAACAGAAGCTGTGTCCCCGTCATATCCATAAAAGCCTCATCAATACTATACTGTTCCACTACCGGAGAATATTTCCTTAGAATCTCCATAAATGCACGTGAGTTCCTTGTATATAGCTCATGATTAGGCTGTACAATCATAAGATCGGGACATTTTTTAAGGGCATCCACTATGGGCTCCCCTGTTCTGATATTATACTGCTTGGCAGGTGTTGATTTCGCTAATACAACTCCATGTCTCTTAGACATATCCCCACCGATGGCAGAAGGTATCTCCCTCAAATCCACGGTCTCTCCCAGCTCATTAAGTCTGTACACTGCCTCCCATGACAAAAACGCACTATTAACATCTATATGAAAAATAACTCGTTCCGGCATATTATTTAACCTTCCTGTGTTAACTCTAAAAGTAACCTTAAGTATTATAATACCATACCAATTTCTCGAACACAAAACATTTCATATAATCTTCCTTGCAATTTTCCCTATTGTTTCATATAATTATCTCTGAAATGTGTATCATACACCTTCAAAAAATATAATGAAAATACAAGCGAGGTTAATATATATGAAAAAAGAAAGAAACGAATTATTGGAATTTTTAGGCGGACTTGCCATGCTGGTTGTGGGCTTATACTTATTTACCAATAAAGTATCCGTACAATCCACCCTGTTTTCAGGTGTTCTTCATCTTGGCGGTATGCATGTTAATTCGGGACTTGTGGTTATTCCGTTTATTATTGGTATAGTTATGATTTTTGTTAAACCGGAATCTTTCGTATCCAAGCTGGTTGCCGGATGCGGACTGTTAATAATTATATTTGCAGTTATAGCTTCAACCACAATAAGACTTCCACGAATATCTTTATATGAGTGGTTATTATATCTTGTATTGATTTTTGGCGGACTGGCACTTTTATGCCGTGTGCTCTTTAATGACAAGAAAAAGGACAAGGAATAAAGGAGTACCCTTATGAAGAAAGGTCAGATTCTTGAAGGAACTGTTAAATATGTAGATTTCCCTAATAAGGGACGGGTTGAATGTGAGGAGGGCATGGTAACAGTTAAGAATACCATTCCCGGACAGAAAATCAGCCTTATGATTAATAAATTAAGAAGCGGCAAGGCAGAGGGGCGTATGCTTGAAGTGCTTTGCAGCTCACCTATTGAGGACATGGAATTAAAATGTCCTCATTTTGGCGTATGCGGTGGCTGTGTATACCAGACAGTACGCTATGAGGAGCAGCTTAAAATAAAGGAAGCCCAGATAAAGAAGCTTCTTGACAGTGTATGCTCCGATTATGAATATGAGGGAATTAAGGCAAGTCCAATCCACGAAGCATATCGTAACAAGATGGAATTCTCCTTCGGTGACGAGGTTAAGGATGGTCCTCTTGCCCTTGGTATGCACAAGCGTGGCAGCTTCCACGACATTGTTACTGTATCGGACTGCCGCATTGTTGATGGTGATTTTAGACTTATTCTTACTGCTACTCTTGATTACTTCAGTAAGAACAATACTCCATTTTACAAAAAGCTGCAACACGAGGGATACCTTCGCCATCTCCTTGTAAGAAAGGCAAAAAAGACCGGTGAAATTTTAGTTGATTTAATTACAACAACTCAGCTTGCAAACGATAGCGAACTTATAAATGGTTATAAGAACATGCTTTTGTCATTATCATATGAGGGTAAGCTTACTGGTATTCTTCATACCTATAATGATACTCTTGCTGATGCGGTTCAGAATGACAGAACTGATATCCTCTATGGTCAGGATTATTTCTATGAGGAATTATTAGGTCTTAGATTTAAGATTACACCTTTCTCATTTTTCCAGACCAATTCTCTTGGTGCAGAGGTGCTTTATGAGACTGCAAGAGAATATATTGGAGATACCAAGGATAAGGTTGTATTTGATTTATACAGCGGTACGGGTACTATTGCCCAGCTTATGGCATCCGTTGCCAAGCGTGTAATTGGTGTAGAGATTATTGAGGAGGCTGTTGAGGCTGCTAAGATAAACGCAGGGCTTAATGGTCTTACTAATTGTGATTTTATTGCAGGCGATGTGCTTAAGGTGCTCGATGACCTTACTGAGAAGCCTGATTTATTAATGCTTGACCCACCTCGTGATGGAATTAATCCTAAGGCTTTGCAGAAGATTATTAATTATGGCGTTGACAGAATGGTATATATTTCTTGTAAGCCTACAAGTCTTGTGAGAGATTTGGAGATATTGCAGGAGCAAGGTTATAGACTTGTTAAGGCTACGGCAGTGGATATGTTCCCGGGGACTGCACATACGGAGACGGTGGCTCTTCTTGAAAGAAACAGATAGACATACACAAAGCAGACAAGTGACAGTTAGAGAGCTGCCACTTGTTTTTTTCGTATATAAGCTTATCCTTACAAAATATAATCCGTCACACAATCATACCAATGCACAAACTCAACCCCATTAATCACAAGCCTCTCACTCTCCGGCAGCATCTCACTCCAAGTCTTCTTATACCTCTCAAAGCCCCAGTTATCCAAAAAACTCTCTCCGTCAAGGAAGGTATAACATTTCTTAACGCCATTTTCCATATGACTCTCCGCCAGACATCTGCAATGTGTGTCTGTAAGCTGTGCCACAAAGGTACGCTCCGCCAGCTTATCATTATCTGTTCTGTTACATTCCATCGGCTCATACTCATAGGTTGCGATTTCAACGCCCTCAATGCCATGAACCTCTGCCTTACCTATAACCTCCATTCTTGTAGCCTCCGTACGCTTCTTCTCAGGAAAATCATACATTGCCCAGGATAGTTTTTCTCCCAGCTTCGGAATAAGAAACCAGCCCATCAACTCCTCCCATTTTACGCTAAATGGCTCCTTGTCTGACTTTTTAATAGTATAATCCGGTAAATATAATGGCAGCTTATTATCCGCCGCTCCCTTCATATCAGCTCTATTTTTCATATTAACATTTCCTTTCATACTAAAATCTCCTTTCGCTGTATGATATGGATACTTCTCCTTAAAATGCTTCTTGGCATTATACAGCCTGCTTTTTACTGTTCCCACAGGAATATTTAACCGACCTGCAATCTCCTCCTGTGAATACTCCTTAAAGAAATACAGGTACAAAATCTGCTTATCCTTATCCCCCAATAGCTCCAAGGTATCTCTGACCACAGAATGAGGTCGTATCCCATACCTCCCCTTTGTAAGAACGGACTCGTCCAGCGAATCAATGGGAATCGCCAAGCTATCTGCCTTTGCCCTGAAATAATCATTGCATTTGTTACGGGCTATGCTTATAATCCACGCTTTAAAAGCAGCCTCGTTTTGCAGGGTGTCAAATTTACGGCTGGCAGAAAGGTAAGTCTCCTGAATTATATCCTCTGCATCATGTATATCATTTATCTTGAACTTAACAAAACGGCTGACCACATTCTCATGCTCCCGAAGCAGACTTTCAAATCTTTCCACATCATCACCTCCTCATATATTCAAGTGTTTTTTATTGAAAATTCAAGGCTTTCCGGCCTTTTCTATCTCAGTGAATAAGCCTAAGTCATGGATATTTCATTGTATTTGATACAGAAAAAGCGGTAAAAGGGTACACTAAATAAAACG
>JAZQLB010000027.1:0-6008 GCA_045542475.1 Lachnospiraceae bacterium
ATGGCCTTGGCGGGCGTTGCCAAGGTGATTTCCAACCTTTTCGTGTTCACGACCAACGTGGAAAGCAACCGAATGATGATTTCCTTTGCGTTTATTAATATATTGGCGAAGTCCTTCAATACTGTAAGTGAAACTGAAATGCTGGAGCATACATTAGAAACTACGGAGCAGATGAACAGCAGCTTTAATGCGTTTTTTGACAGTACCATAAGGCGAATTGAAATGTTAAAAAAGACCTTAGGATATATACCCTATAATCAGGAATCTGAAATTATGGATTATATTTCATATATATGTGCTGATAAAGATGTTAAGAATATAAAGCTTGTAAGTAAAGACAGGGATTACATAGACTGCTTTGGAAAAAGTGATGTAATAGAAATGAGTAATGCTGATTTTGAAAGGATGGAGCAGAATGAGATAGTATATAAATATAAAAATGCCGGCGAGAAAAGCTTGAAAATAGGTGTTGCCATTGATAGAAAGTGTTTATCAAACAAGGAAATGGATTATATGGTTGTAGAATATAATCTTGACTTGTTTTTAGGCTTTCTGGAAAACTCGCCGTATGCAGGAAAAGGTGAGGTATATGTTATAGACAGCAATGGTGAGGTCATTTTTCAAAGTGGTAAGAATGAAGGGATTCCTCAGATTGAAAATCTGTACGATTATCTTTGGAACGCAAATTTTGCATATAATGATGATATAACAGATATATGCTCATTTATGGAAAAGGTAAGAAATGCAGACAGCGGCTCAGTGCGTGTGTCAATAGATAAAAACACATATGCATTAAGCGTTGTTAAGGCAAAGGTGCTGGACTGGTCTATTGTGTTGATGGTAGACAGAAGCGTTCTTGCCGATGCGAGGGATGAGTATATACAGCGTATGGGACATATGTCACTGGCGGCAATTACAGTAATTGTTATTGTGTGTCTGATTATTTATTTTTGTGTAATCAGACTTAATGAGATTAAGACTGACAAAATGCTGTGTAATCGTGAGCGACTTATGAATATTCTGTCCTCAGATACTATGGGATCATATATTCTGGTTGATTCAAAGTCTGAGACCTGCACCTATGTAAGCCCTGGAACGCAGGAGGTGCTTGGAATTGCCTCTGCAGATTTAGTTGGAGAAAAGTTTGAAAAGGTATTAGAGATAACCAGCCACAATCAGAAGAATAATGTATTAAAAGAGGCAATGAAGGAATGGCAACAGGATCAAACCTTGGAGACGGAGCGTTTTTCCTTTATTCATCCTATAACAGGGCAGAAGAAGTTCCTGCATTGCAAATGCTTTGTTCCGTGCAATGGTGAAATGGTAGTAACCATAATGGATGAAACAAGAGCGGCACAGCAGGAGCAGGCAATTAAGGAGGCTATGTTTGCTGCAGACAGCGCCAACAGGGCAAAGAGTGACTTCCTTAGCAATATGAGCCATGATATCAGAACACCGATGAATGCCATTATGGGCTTTACAAGGCTTTTGGAGGTAGATGCGGATAATTCTGATAAGGTTAGGGATTATACGGAGAAGATTATGACCTCCAGCTCACATCTTTTGAATCTTATTAATAATATTCTTGATATGAGCAGAATTGAGAGCGGTAAGCTGGCTATCAATATTGAAGAATTCAGCCTTAATGACCTGCTAAATGAGCTGAGGGTGGTTATTATGCCGCAGACTAAGGCAAAACATCAGGAATTCAATATACATATGTGCAATCTGCGTTATGACAAGCTGTTAGGAGATAAGCTGCATGTAAGCCAGATTATAATTAATCTATTGTCAAATGCGGTTAAATATACGCCGTCAAACGGAACTATACATTTGTCGGTTTATGGTGTAAAGGAAAGTGCAGATGGTTATTATTCGGTAAAATTTGAGATTAAGGATAATGGCATTGGCATGAGTCAGGAATTTCAGGAGGTTATGTTTGAGCCTTTTGCAAGGGAGGAAAACAGCTTTACCAACAGGGTTAAGGGAACAGGGCTTGGAATGGCAATTGCCAAGAATCTTGCTGACTTAATGTGTGGAAATATATATGTAGAGAGTGAGGAGAATAACGGAAGTACTGTGATAGTTGAGCTGGATTTTAAGATTCCTAAGGAAGAGGAGCTGAGAATAACGGCGCAGGAGGACTGCACAGGTACGGATGTAACTCTTAGGGGCATGAAGTTCCTTGTAGCAGAGGATAACGAAATGAATGCAGAGATTATGCAGGAGCTGCTTGCTATTGATAATGCCAGCTGTGATATTGCCGGAAATGGTGTGGCAGCTATTAAGATGTTTGAAGCCTCTGCACAGGGGTATTACGATATGATTCTTATGGATATCCGAATGCCGGATATGGATGGCTATGATGCGGCAAGGGCAATCCGAAGCTCGGAACATCCTGATGCCGAAACTATACCGATTGTTGCAGTTACAGCTAATGCTTTTGCTGATGATGTAAGAAATGCCCTGGCAGCAGGAATGAATGCTCACATATCAAAGCCGATGGAGCTTGAGGCGCTTAGAAAAACCGTGGAAAAACTGAAAAAATAATAGTTTTTTAATTGTTTTTGGCATAGAAGGTATAGTATTATATTATTGTCACAATTCAATTAAAAAAGGAGGAAACCAATTAATGTCAAATTATTCAGAAATTACTCCGTACATAAAGGAGCTTGCGAGTTTGAGCAACAGTAACAACCACATCCTTCCCGAAATGTATACCAAGCATCATGTATACCGAGGTCTTAGAGATTTAAATGGTAATGGTGTTGTAACGGGTTTGACAGAGATTTCCTACATTAAAGCGAAAGAGATTGCCGAGGATGGCAGCGACATACCTTGTGACGGACAGTTGTTTTTCAGGGGTGTTAATGTAAGGGATTTTGTAGCAGGATTTTTAAATGAGGACCGTTTTGGTTTTGAGGAGGCAGCATATCTGTTGCTGTTTTCAAATTTGCCAAATAGGGAGCAGCTTGCTAATTTTAATAGTGTTTTGGCAGAGTATAGGGCGTTGCCGGCTGCCTTTGTAAGAGATATGATTTTAAAGGCACCGGGGCAGGATATGATGAATATTTTGTCGCGAAGTGTTCTGGCATTGTATGCCTATGACGATAATCCTGATGATATTTCGGTTGAGAATGTATTAAGGCAGAGTTTACAGCTTATTGCCAGATTTCCATTGCTTTCAGTGTATGGTTATCAGTCGTACCAGCATTTCCATAAGGACCAGACCTTATTTATTAATCCGCCAAAGGCAGAATTATCAACAGCGGAGAATCTTCTTCGTGCACTTAGAGAGGATGGAGAATATTCTAAGCTGGAGGCGAAGATTCTTGATTTGGCACTGGTGCTTCATGCAGAGCATGGTGGTGGTAATAACTCTACCTTTACAACCCATGTAGTAACCTCATCTGGCACGGATACATATTCAGCGATAGCGGCAGCTCTTGGTTCACTCAAAGGTCCAAGACATGGTGGTGCCAACATTAAAGTTGTTAAGATGTTTGAGGATATGCGTAATTCAATCAATACAGAGAATGAGTCAGAGATAGAGAATTACCTTGTAAAATTACTTGAGGGTAAAGCCTTTGATAAAGCAGGACTCATATATGGAATGGGTCATGCAATCTATTCAAAATCAGACCCAAGAGCCGATATGTTAAGGGAATGCGCCAAGGAGCTTTCAATCGCCAAAGGCTTCGAAGCAGAATATGCACTCTATGACAAGGTAGCCACTCTTGCCCCTGAGATTATCGCCAGCAAGCGTAAAATGTACAAGGGCGTAAGTGCCAATGTGGACTTCTATTCAGGACTTATCTACAGAATGCTAGGTCTCCCTTGCGAGCTGTTCACTCCGATATTTGCCGTGGCAAGAATTGCCGGCTGGAGTGCACACAGAATTGAGGAGATTCAGAATGCGGGTAAGATTATAAGACCTACCTATGTAAGTGTTAAGCCGGAGGTTCCGTATATTAATATTGGGGATAGATAATTTTATTAAAGGTAGTTTAGGGATAAATCCTTTTGGGTTTGTCCCTTTTTTTCACCAAAAGATCTGGGATTAATTGATTTTTAATGGTTGATAAAAGAAATAGTTGACATTAGCAACTAATATGAGTAAAATAGGAACATCTTAAATAGGAGTATGGTGAAAATGGATTTAATAGAGAAGTTTCGTGAGTATACAAGACAATTAGAGTGTCATCTTGGAAATATGAATAAGTCGGATTGCTGCTGTTGTGGAGTTAGTACCGCACAATGTTTTTTGCTGGTAGAGATAGGCAGAAAGCCGGGAGTGTCAGTAAAGGAGCTGGCAGAAATTCTTCATATAGATAAGAGTGGTGTCAGTCGTTCAGTAGAAGAGTTGGTTCAAAAAGGCTTCGTAGAAAGGAAAAACTCAAAGGAAGACAGACGATTTGTTACATTGAATTTATTACCCAAAGGACAGGAACGATTTGAAAAGATAGAGCATGATATGTATCTGAAATTTAAAGAGGTATTTACTAATATACCATCCGATAAACAAGAACAGGTGATTGAAGCATTAATGTTATACAATGAAGCCTGTTTAAAAGTGGAGGCAAAAAAACATGATTAAGGAAAATGAATTTAAGGTAGAGAAAGCAGTAGGCTGCTATAATAGTGGTTTTTGCTGTGCGCAAGCGGTATTTGCTACATTTGCCATAGATTATGGGATTTCGGAGGAACTTGCACTTAAGCTAGGCTCAACATTTGGCGGAGGTGCCAGAAAAGGCGAAATGTGTGGTGCTGTAACAGGTGCACTTATGGTATTAGCCTTAAAATACGGCTTCTCAAATGCTGAAGCATTAGAAGAAAAAGAAAACGCAAAGAAGAAAACCGCAGAATTTATGGAAAGCTTCGCAAAGAAAAATGGGACAGTGGTATGCAGAGAACTGCTAGGCTACGACATATCAAACCCCGAAGACATGAAAAAAATAAGAGAATTATGTCTGTTTGAAACCCTCTGCCCGAAAATGGTTCAAACCGCCACCGAAATTCTGGAGCAGATGTTGTAGTATAATAAAATTTATACTAAATTAGCCTATATTATTATGAATCAACTATAATCTTTAAGGCAGTCATTATAATTTAGTGGCTGCTTTTTTGCGACACCCAGAAAATGCGGGAGGGTGGGGGATAGGGCTTGGAGGACATGGCGGAGAATGTTGGATTTTCTTAATGCTTTGCTCCACAAAACCAAAGTGATTGCCGGCATGGAAGCCGGCAAAGGCGACTAGGCGCTCATGGATGGCGCCTCGGAGCCGTTCACGACCGGCAGCTATATCGTAAATGCAAAGCATTTAGAAAAGCCTGCATTCGTAGAGTCGTCCTCCAAGCCCTATCCACCGCCCTCCTGCATTTTCGTCCGTGTAGCAACAAAAAAAGACGCCAGCACAAAGTACTGACGCCATAATAATTATATTTATAGTAATTAGCAAACACCCTGAGCTATCATAGCAGTAACAACCTTCTCAAATCCAGCGATGTTAGCACCGGCAACATAGTTACCCTCCATGCCATATCTCTTAGCAGCATCATCAAGGTTGTGGAAGATGTTAACCATGATTCCCTGAAGCTTAGAATCAACCTCTTCAAATGTCCATGAAAGTCTCATGCTGTTCTGTGTCATCTCAAGTGCTGATGTAGCAACACCACCTGCGTTAGCAGCCTTACCACAGATAAACCATACACCGTTCTCCTGAAGGTACTCTGTTGCGTCCATAGTTGTAGGCATGTTAGCACCCTCGCATACAGCCTTAACACCGTTAGCAACTAACTGCTTAGCATCATCAAGTAACAACTCGTTCTGTGTAGCACATGGAAGAGCGATATCACACTTAACTGTCCATACACCCTTACCTTCATGGTACTGTGCTGATGGTCGGTTAGCTGCATACTCTGTGAGTCTTGCTCTCTTAACTTCCTTAACTTCCTGTAATAATTTAACATCAATTCCTTCAGGATCATAAATCCAGCCTGTAGAATCT
>JAZQLB010000028.1:0-5342 GCA_045542475.1 Lachnospiraceae bacterium
CCCTCTCAATTCATTTGCATTTCTTCACTATTTAATTATTATATACTAAACTTCAAAACCCTTACTATTACCTATCGAATATCTGTTCTTATTATATATGTTTAATCAAATTATGTCAATATCATTTATGTTTATCTAACATATTATTTTTCCTGCTCATTATCTCTACAATAATATAATAGGTTATCCCAAGCGGCACCATAGCTGCCACCCATGCCACCGGTCCTGCAAGGCACACTCCTACAAAGCCCATGGTCTCAGGTAATGTAAATGACACCACGCATCTTGCCACAAGCTCAAATACTCCAGCCATCAATGGCATAAAGCTCTTTCCCATTCCCTGAAGTGCATTACGATACACAAATATCATAAACAATGCCGGGAAATATATAATAATGGTATCAATATACTGAACAGCCGCTGCCAGCACCTCCGGCTGGTCTCCTGTAATAAACAGGCTCGACAGCCACTTGCCTGATACTACAAGAATAAGTGCTGCAACAACTGAAAGAGCAATGGTCATAACCGTACAACTATTTACACCCTTCTTAATTCTGTCAAGTCGTCCTGCTCCAAGATTCTGGCCCACATAATTTGCCATGGTGGTTCCCACCGCAGGACCAATCTGTGTAACTAACTGCTCCACCTTACAGCCTGCTGTATAGGCTGCGATTTTATCCGAGCCAAACTCATTAATGGCTCCCTGTAAAACAACGGTTCCGATTGCAGTAATTGAAAACTGGAAGCCCATAGGCAGACCAAGCATCAGATGCTTGCCGCAAATACTTCTGTTAGGCTTAAAATCCTCCCTTGAAAGGTGAAGAATCTTATATTTTCTTATTGTATATACAATACACATAATTCCTGAAACACCCTGAGCTATTACGGTTGCAAAGGCTGCACCAAATACGCCCCATTTAAAGGTAATTATAAAAAGTAAATCCAGTCCGATATTGATAAATGATGAAATAATAAGGAAATACAGCGGTGTTTTACTGTCTCCCAATGCCCTTAAAATACAGGCACACATATTATACAGCATGGATGCACATATACCCGCAAAAATCGTTTTAATATATATTTCAGAATCATTAATAATATTATCCGGTGTCTTCATAAGCTCCAGAACCGGACGAGTTACCACTATTGAAATCACAGTAAGCAACACTGTAAAAAATACACTCAGATTAATCGCCTGTGCCACACTCTGTCTTAAACGCTTCTCATCCTTTGCCCCGAAAAACTGTGCAGGCAATACTGCAAAGCCACTGGTTATTCCCCATGTAAAACCATTTATTAAAAAGTTAAAGGAGCCTGTTGCTCCAACTGCCGCAAGGGCATCCGTTCCAATACACTGACCAACAATGATTGTATCAACCATGCTGTAGAGCTGCTGGAACATGTTGCCGATAAGAACGGGAATTGCGAAAAAAAGTATTAATTTGAAAGGACTGCCTTGGGTCATGTCCTTTGATTTGGTTGCTTCCATTATTATTCTCCTTTTTTTGTTGTTACCCGGACGGCTATGCAGATATATTTAATCAGCTCCGTCGTTCGGGGATAAGAATTCTTAAATGTCCCCCTTTAGGTTATATACAGCCACCGCACACGCCGCAAAATCGCCATCCATGGCTCGTTGCGTCTTTCCGGGCATCCATGCCCGGAAGTGCTAAGGTTATGACAATGGGGACATTAAAGAATTCTAATCCCCTGCCGAAAGTCGCTAATTAAATATATCTGCATAGCCTAGGTATCGCAAAATTAACTCGTATAATTATGCTCGCATAATATTATTCGTACAAGCCTATACATATAATATTATATAAGCTTAAAAACAGACCATAGAAAAATATTTCCATGGTCTGCGTAATATTTTACATTCTGTCCGGTGCTTCGATTGCGAGTAAATCAATGCAGGTTTCAAGAATGTTCTTTGTTAATGTAATAAGGGCGATGTAGCTCTTCTTTCTGGCTTCGTCCTCTTCTGAGAGAATCTTGGTGTCGTGGTAGAAGCCGTTGAATGCGTTTGATACATCGTATAAGAATTTACATATTTTGTGTGGTGCAAGCTCTTCGTAGGCACTTTCGATTACCTCTGCGAATTTGGTAAGGAGTAATGAAAGATTAACCTCACTGTCACCTGTTGGTGCCTGTAAATCATCCATTGATACTACTGCACCTGTTTCTGCGTATTTCTTAAGAATTGACTTAATACGCACGATTGTGTAAAGGATATATGGACCTGTGTCTCCCTCAAAGGATGTGAATCTGTCGATATCGAAGATATAATCCTTAGAAGCCTGATTAGAAAGGTCGCCATACTTAAGAGCAGCAAGTCCTACTATCTTAGCAGTTGCCCTTGCCTCAGCCTCCTCAACCTCACGGTTAGCCATAATCTTCTCATATACTGCATCCTCAATATCCTTAATAAGATACTCAAGTCTTAAAAGGTCGCCATTTCTTGTCTTGAATGGCTTGCCGTCCTTGCCGTTCATTGTACCAAAGCCTAAGAAATTAAGCTCTGTGTCAGCAGGCACAAGACCTGTCTTTTTTGCTACACGAAATACCTGTGTAAAGTGCATTTCCTGACGCTTATCAGTAGTGTAAATATATTTAAATGGCTTATAAAGTGCTTCTCTTTCAATCATTGTAGCAAGGTCTGTTGTAGCATATAATGCCGCACCGTCAGACTTTCTTACGATACAAGGAGGAATCTCCTTAGAATCAGTCTCCTCTGCCACATCAACAACAAGTGCTCCCTGACTCTCGTATGCAAAGCCCTTATTTACAAAATCATTAATCATATCCTCAATATATGGATTGGCATCAGACTCACCCTTCCATAAATCAAAGGTTACATTAAGATTGCCATAGTTCTTCTTTAAATCAGTCTTAGATACCGCCATAATGTGATTCCAAAGAGCTGTATAGCCTCTGTGACCATTCTGTAAAAGGTTAGTCGCAAGGTGTGCCTGCTCCTTAAACTCAGCATTTTCCTTAGACTTATTGCTGGCAAATGGATATATCTCCTCAAGCTCTGATATATCAAATGGTGCCTCAGCAGGATACTCTCCTGTAAAGCTCTCATCAAAATAAGGAAGCTCTGGCTTTCTTATTTTAAGCTCTGCAATAATAAGTCCCATAGGCATACCCCAGTCACCAAGATGAACATCACCAACTGTATTATAGCCCATATATGAGCAGATTCTCTTTAAAGTCTCACCGATAATGGCAGGACGAAGATGTCCAACATGAAGAGGCTTAGCTACATTAGCTCCGCCGTAATCAAGCATAATGGTTTTATTCTTATTTTCCTCGTCAAGACCGAACTTCTCTCTCTTGCTCATTTCCTTAACATATGCACCAATAAATTCCTCTGAAAGGTTCATATTGATGAAGCCCGGATTAACAGCCTCAATGGACTTAAAGCAAGCCTTGTCAGCGAGCTTACTCACAACCTCTCCTGCTATCATAAATGGTGCCTTCTTATATTCCTTAGCCGCTGCCATAGCTCCATTACACTGATACTGGCATAGGTCAGGTCTGTTAGAAACTACCGCCTTGGCATATTTTTCATCATAACCGCATTCTGTAAATGCAGCCTTTAATTCGTCATTAAGTAGTTCGATTATCTTCTTCATGGACTATCCTTTCTGCTTTGTTGTTTCTTATTTATATTGTAATTTGGTTACTTCTGCACATTTAAGGGAATTTTAATACGAAATGAATGGTGTGTCAAGGTGGGATGTGGGATTATATTTAGTGATACAATTATTTCAATATTTTCCAATACCCCGTCTTATTAGAACCCACACGCTCAATATACCCATATTTTTTTAATGCTGTAATTCCGTTATCTACAGTTGTTTTTCCTACATTTAGAATTACTGCTAATTGTGGCTTTATAATATTAGGATTATTTCTGATTTCTGCCAGCATGCGAATTTGTGTCCTTGTAAGAGGACTTTTTTCATCTTTCATTTTAGATTTATCACTCATTTTATCGCCTGCTTTATCACCCATCACATTAATCCAATTAAATGGTATCTTTACAACTATAGAATTCTCCCTAAATTCATAAGCTTCTTTTCCGTATCTCTGTGTAATTATTGGCACACCTCTGCCTGTTTTTTCACTTATATGAAGCTGCAACAATATTTCAGACAATTTCTTATTTACCGGAACAGACTCACCTGCAAAAAAGCCTTCCATCGTTTGCTCCGGTGCCAAAGAACCTCTTGAAAGAATTTCAATTCTATCTGAAAATACAGTAATCATCGGTTCATTTCCACTAACCCACTTATTATGCACAAACGCATTAATAACAGCCTCACGAAAAGCATCATTTTCAAATAACGGAACCTCTTTACGCTCTACTACTCTATCTCGTTCATCTGCCTGAATAATATTCAAAACATCACCATATCTAAGCACTTCATCTAATGAATATAAAATACATTGATTTCCAAATTCTCTTATAGAATACATATTATCAGCCTTTGTTTTTCCTGAAAAAATAGCTACTCTAATTGGAATATGTGAATTATCTGATAAAAGCTGTGCCAGAATATTATATTTTCCCTCCTCAGTATACAAAGACAAATTCTTTTTAAAAGTATCCGGATTCAGCTTCAGCCCTTTCGCACCATAATAAATCATTAGTTTTTCAAATGTAAGTTCCTGATATTCTGATGGTGTATTTTCCATTGTCGGAAATCCGTGTCGCAAAACTTCGAATAGAAACGCCTCTTTCTCAGGGTATTTCCTTAGATTTTCTTTACTGGAACCAATTCGAATATATCTTTCCTTTGCAAATGATGTAGGAACTGATTTCGCTGCCGGAATCGTTAACAAAACAACCTTTTTTTGTTCTATTACTACCTCTTCAAAAATAAAATTAATATCAGGATAACATTGTCTGGCAATAAAATGCTTTAACGGTTCATGATTTACATCCTGATTACAATCAAATGAAGTTCCCACAATCTCATGAGTTTTATCATTAATTCCCCATACAAAATAAGCATATTTTTTACCAGCAATAACTGCACTATTAGATAATGCTGATATATACTCCCCTAATTCCTCTGCTTTAAACCAATTCTCTTTAAATTCGAACCACTCTCGTTCTGTATCATACGCTCTTAGCTCTTCAATAATTTCTACTATATTGCTCACCCTCAACACCTGCCTTATAAAAATATCACCCACTTATTATAACACATCTGGGTGATAAAGTGGGTGATATTTTTATATTTTCCATTTTTTCACCTTAATTCTTTACGAAATTATCTATTTTTGATAATAATTCCATATCTTCCTGATAAGAAAAATCATTAGCG
>JAZQLB010000029.1:0-16090 GCA_045542475.1 Lachnospiraceae bacterium
GTATAGTTACTAATGTTCCTAAGGAGATTCCTGTATTTAAATAATCTTTAACCGCCATTTTGTTATTAGCCGAGTAGCTTTGAAGGGCATATGTCTGTGTTGCGGTTGCGTATGCATACACCGGCAAGCAAAGAATTCCAAACACATTGTCTAATAATTTGTATACAGCCATTTGCTCTGTGCCTAATCTTGTTACGACCGACGTAACTACTAATACAAACACCGTGCTCTCAAAGAATTCCTGCCCCAAAAGCGATGGGTATAATCCAAACAGTTCTTTTAGTATATTTACAAAAACACCCTTTTTCTTTACCAGATGCGAGACATAGTTCCATTTTACATTTTTATAGTATGCTGTCTGATAAACAACCAAACCTGCACACAAACCAATTACGCTTCCCCATGCCGCGCCTGATATGCCAAGCTGAGGAAAACCAAATTTACCATACACAAGTGCATAATCAAAAAACAAATTTACCGTCGTTGAAATGAAAGTAACATACACTCCGATTTTCGTATTCAGCCTATTTCTGAAATATGCAGAATACAAGAATATCAGCATATTCTGTAAAACTGTAAAAGATGCCGGACAAAAGTATGAAAGCACCGCTTCAAGCTCCTCGCCATTAAGAGCATACACCTTTTGAAAAAATATCCTTCCAAACAAAACACCGACAAATGCCAAGCCTACACCAATAATAATAGCAAGACTCTTACTTGCAATAAAGCTTTCTTCAAAGCCAGCCTCATCCCTTTTACCAATCTTATCTGCCGCAATAATATTAAACGCTGCTGATAAAACGCCTAATGCTCCTGTAACAGAATATATGACTGCTGCCGCTACACCAACCAATGCAAAGCCTTGAACTGAATAATGTCCTACAATTGCCACGTCCAACAGCTCAAAAACACTTGTCAGCACATAATTTAACAGAATTGGACATGCCAGTTTATTAATATTTCTTATTTCGTTTCTATATTTCATTTTATTTTCTCCTTAAATTAATATAACCAAAGGAGAATACGTCCGTTTCGCCTATTCTCCCAATAGGCGTGAAACATCCGCAAAAGCCATTTTAATCCCTCTTTTCCTATTATCATTTCTATATCATTTTTTCAATCACTATAAAATAAACTTCCTAATATCCTTCTCCTTAGCACTGGGATTAAGCTCTAAAATACGCTCTCTAATCCTCTCATACGCTTCCTCAGGTGTAATGTCTATAGACAAATCCTCACCCCAGAATTCCTCCACCGTACAGAATACCGTGCTGTTCCAGCCATAGGCTTCGCCCTTCTTATTAAGCTTCTGGGTTCTGCCACACATGGTAATAAAAAGATTTCTTTGCAAAGTTGTAAGCGCTCTGTCAAACCGGCTTGAGGTTTCCTTTGTTATGCCACATATACGCTTTAAGTCATGAAGTGCCACCCTGCTATTTTCTTCGATAGCCTCGTATATCTGCCTTTCTAACTGACTGCTTCTGCCCTCATCATACCATTCATCAAAAACCAATCCCTGTCTGCGTACTGCCAGAAAATAAGGATACCACTCCTTAGTAATGTAACCGCTTGCACCAAAGAACACCTTTGCATAAGCGATATCATTACGCTCCTCAAGCACCCTCATTCTCCATTCCCACGGGTCAGTTTCAGCATCTCCTGTATGCCAGATTACAGGGCCGCCGGGAATTGAGCTTTTCCAATCGAAAGGAACTATGGCATATATGCCCTTTGCATTACCCCCACCCATGGAAAAACCACATCTTATCAGTTCATCGCAAAATTCATTAAAAGAATTAACCATATATATACCTGTACCTTTCGTTGCTTTTATCGTTGTGTAAATAGCATAGCACAGTAAACAAGACACCGTTATGTCATGTTCAAACTATCTCTCCTCAAGCATAAGCGAAGCCATAGCCTCCACAACCCCCTCCGTCACCGCCAGATATTTCTCCGAGCTCTTTAGCTCATCCTTATCTGCCACATACGTAAAGTAAGGAACAGCGTCCGGCTTAAACTTCAACTTACCGCCGTATCGCTTCATAAAGTCAGGAATTTTATTAATGTCTACACGGGCTCTTGGGAACATCTTTATCAGAATTTCCTTTGCATTGCCCTTAATCTCTATAATGTCAAGCTTATGTGCCATAGACTTAAGCAATGCGATTCGCATAAGATTAATAGCAGACTTCGGCATATCTCCAAAACGGTCAATAAGCTCATCCTGCATATCCGCCAGCTCTTCCTTGGTCTCGATAGTGGCGATTCGCTTATACACATCAAGCTTCTGCGCTTCACTTCGTATATAGGTCGCCGGAATAAAGGCATCCACCTGAATATCCACATTTGTCTCAAACTCATCCTCGGTCTTGGTATAACCCTTAAGGGTTAAAACCGCCTCATTAAGCATCTTACAGTATAAATCATAACCAACTGCCTCCATATGCCCGTGCTGCTCTGCACCAAGGACATTTCCTGCACCACGGATTTCAAGGTCTTTCATGGCAATCTTAAAGCCGCTGCCCAGCTCCGTAAATTCCCTGATGGCACTAAGCCTCTTCTCTGCCTCCTCACGAAGAAGTCTGTCCCTTCTATAAAGCAGGAAGGCATAAGCAGTTCTGTTAGAACGTCCAACACGACCTCTAAGCTGATAGAGCTGGGATAAACCGAATTTATCTGCGTCGTGTATGATGATGGTATTAGTATTTGGAATATCAAGTCCGGTCTCGATAATGGTGGTCGATACAAGTATATCTATTTCCCCGTTAATGAAATCGAACATAATCTTCTCAAGCTGCCGCTCGCTCATCTGACCGTGAGCGTAGGCTACATTTGCATCAGGCACAAGAGCGGCTATCTTTACAGCCACATCATCAATGCCCTTTACCATGTTATAGACATAGTATACCTGTCCGCCTCTTGAAAGCTCACGGATAATCGCCTCTCTGACAAGCTCCTCATCATACTGGGTAACAAAGGTCTGAATAGGCATTCGCTCCATCGGTGCCTCCTCAAGCACACTCATATCCCTTATTCCCACAAGGCTCATATGCAGGGTTCTCGGAATAGGCGTAGCGGTTAAAGTCATAACATCCAAATCCTGCTTTAACTGTTTAATCTTCTCCTTATGTGCAACACCAAAGCGCTGCTCCTCATCAATAATAAGCAGCCCTAAATCCTTAAATTCCACATCCTTAGAAAGCACTCTGTGAGTACCGATTACAACATCAACTAAGCCTTTTTTCAAGTCAGTTAATGTATTCTTAACCTGCTTCGGAGTACAAAAACGACACAGCAGCTCGACTCTTACACCGAACTCCTGCATTCTCTGCACAAAGGTATTATAATGCTGCTGGGCAAGAATCGTAGTAGGCACCAGATAAACAACCTGCTTACTATCCTGCACCGCCTTAAATGCTGCTCTAATAGCCACCTCAGTCTTACCAAATCCCACATCACCACAAACAAGACGGTCCATAATCCTATTACTTTCCATGTCTCTCTTTGCATCCGCAATAGCTGTAAGCTGGTCAGGTGTCTCCGCATACGGGAACATTTCCTCAAATTCCTTCTGCCATACCGTATCCGGTCCAAATGAAAAGCCCTGACGATTCTCTCTTATGGCATATAGTTCAACTAATTCCTTGGCAATACTGCCAACTGCTGATTTAACCCTTGCCTTAGTCTTAGACCACTCCGGCGAGCCTAATTTATTAAGCTTTGGCTTCTTGGCATCGGAGCCGGCAAACTTCTGAATCATATCAAGCTGGGTGGCAAGAATGTAGAGATTACTGCCTCCGCTGTACTCAATTTTGATATAATCCTTCTCTATTTTATCTATAACAATCTTCTCAATACCCTTGTATATTCCAAGACCGTGGTTTTCATGCACCACATAGTCCCCGATACTCAGCTCGGAAAAACCTGATATCGCCTTTCCCTCGTAAGTCTTTTTCTTAAAGGTACGCTTTTTTTTCTCAGTGCTGAAAATATCGCTCTCGGCAATCATTACAAACTTAAGATAAGGATATTCAAAGCCCTTATTTAAGTTACCAAACACGGTCATAACCTCGCCTGCCAGCAACTCCCTGTCAAATCTCTCAGTGAAAAATGCATTAATTCCGTCGTCCTGCAAATCTGCTGCCAATCGCTCAGCTCTGGTTCTGGATGAAGATACAAGGACTGTAGTATAGCCCTCTTTTTTATATCTTCGAATATCGTTAACCAAAGTTTCGAAACTATTATTATAAGAGCTTATACCCTTGGCGTTAATGTCATATTTGTTGCCAATCTTTAGATTTTCAACTCTGTAGTCCAGCACCGACAGCACCATAAGCCTAAGTGCACCCAGCCTTCCAAAGGTCTGTCCCTCAGTAAATAAAACCTCCGCCTGCTGTGGCAGAATGTCACCCTTTTCAATTCTATGAGACATACTATCCTGAAACTCAAACTGAACCGCCTTAAGCTTTTCATTAATTCTGCTTGGCTCATCAAGCACGCAGATAGTATTTTTCTCATTAAAATAATCAATAAAGGATACCGTATCCTTGGCGAGATAGTTAATGTAGCTCTCAATTCCCATGGAGCCGTTTACACCATTAACATCCAACATCAGGCGTTCCTCTAACTCTCTATAGCGGTTCTCAATTCTTGCCGCCTCGGTAAGCCTCTTTTCCTTGCGGTAAATATCCGCCTGCTTATCCGTGTCTGCCTTAATTTTCTTAAGAGCAGCCAAAATATCCTCTGCCGAAAAAATAAGCTCCGTAGCAGGATATATGGTAATCTCATCTACATTTTCAATAGAACGCTGGCTCTCTGCATCATAGCTTCTTATAGAATCAATCTCATCGCCCCACAGCTCAATACGGATGGGATTTTCCTCTGTAAAAGGAAATACATCAATAATTCCGCCTCGAACCGCAAACTGACCGCCCATCTCCGCCTGAGCACAACGCTCGTAGCCTAACTTAACCAGCTTCTTTTCAAAGGCTGTAAGGTCAATGACGTCGCCACCCTCAAGCCTAACAAAATTATTCATCACATATTCGATAGGCAGAAGCTTATCCAAAAGACCATCAATAGTGGTAATAACCGTAAGTCGCTCGCCACTTTCCTTTGCCTGTGCAATCCTCTTAATGGCATTAATTCGTTCCTTTACAATCAGATTACCGTGAATATCCGCACTATAGAAAATAAAATCCTTTGCCGGATAATACACAACCTCCCTGTCAAAGAAACGGTATTCGTCATAGATTTCCTTTGCCCTAATCTCGTTATAGGTAATAATAAGCCTTATCTGACTATCGCACACGCCCAAAACAAGGTGTGCTTTCTGCTGCTCCACACACCCTGTCACATGCACCGCATTTCCGGCACTGCTTAAATTTTTCTTTATGTCCTCATATACCGCCAGACGTTTAAACGGATACACAAAACTATTCACGTTCTACCTCCGAACCTTTAACTAGCCTGCATTGTATTTATTCATCGCCGATGCACAATCCTCATTCATTATGCAGACAATGGCATCACATGCAGTCTTTAACCTGTCCTCAATCTCTATATTCTCTTCCTTTGAAAAATGACCCAGCACATAATCTGCCAAATCCCTGCCCTTCGGCTTGTCTCCCACGCCAAACTTAACTCTTGGGAAAACATCTGTGCCAAGGTGCGCAATCAGACTCTTAATGCCGTTATGACCGCCTGCACTTCCCTTTGGACGTACACGCAGCTTCGCTACATCGAGACTGATGTCATCATACACCACGATGACATTTTCAGGCTCTTCCTTATAGTAATCCATAACCTCACGCACACACTCACCACTAAGGTTCATATAGGTCTGTGGCTTAACAAGTACCACCTTATTCCCGTCAACAACGCCCTTGCCGATAAGCCCCTTGTGCTTCTTCTCTCTTACATCAATATTATATTCATCCGCCAGCTTATCAATTACTCGAAAGCCTACATTGTGGCGGGTCATTTCGTAATCCTTGCCTGGGTTGCCCAGTCCTACTATTATATACATAATCTTTTCTCCATTATTAATAAATATTATATAAAAATTTTTTACTTAAAAGTTAATTATACCAGAAGCTTCATTGCATTGTCATATTTTCCCTTGTAAAAATCTCTGCTCTCAGGTGACATCTTCTGAAAGCTTCTCTCCAGCTTATTTTTTACAAACTGCGTGCCCTCCTCTATATTCATCTGCTTTCGCACATATGCCAGATATAGGAGACTTGGAATGCTGTCAAAATGTGAAATCGCATCGGCATCAGCCACACAGATTTCCTCGATACTGTTTCTATCGAGACTCAGACTTCCTCTGTGATTTCTGATGCATGACTGAACCAAGGCAATTTTAGCTTCATCATAGCCAAATTCTGTCAGCATATCATATGCCATCTCTGCACCGTGAATGTGATGCTCCTCATAAAAAGCATAATCGGTTACACTTGCGATATCGTGAAGCCATGCCGCAAGCATTACTATCTCTTTGTCTCCTCCGTATTTATCAGCTAGGAGTTCGGCATTCTTTACGACTGCTTCTATGTGGTAGTAGACACCCATTCCAAAGTGGTTGGCCGGGCTGGTACATCTTGAGTATAGTTCATTTTTTAGATGTTGTAAAATGTCTGTTCGCATTATATACTCCGTTTTCGTCCTCGATGAAATCACGCAAATTAAGTTTTTACATAAAGATTGCATTTTGAACTTTTTTGTATTATACTAACTTTATTAAGGAACCAGTTTTTTACCGTATGTGGATTTTTATCTAGCTAGGCGGGGTACTTGGTTCCTTTTTAATATTTATTACATCATATAAGTACTTTCTGCCATCCGCATCATGTCTTATTATCATTCGAGCTTTAAATACATTATACCGCTCAACTTCCCCATCATTATTATATATAGCAAGTGCAAATCTTGAATCATAACGATACCATCCATACTTCGCATCTAAAATGTGCTTTTTCTCGGTATTGATACTATATGTACTATTCGATGAGATTTCAATCATTTCAGGAACTGCCTGTGCCGCATTCGCCTTCGTTTTAGCCAATGTTCCCTTTAACCTGGCAGAATAGTTTGAATGTGCATATTCATCGGGTAAATACGTTTTTATAATCATTCCTTAACCCTCAAAATAAAATCACAGCATTCGTCACCTCTTCCAAGGGTTTTCTTACGTTCCCATGAAAGCCTCGGATGCATATTTCCATACGCCACATCATCTGAATTACAAAATACCGTAGTAAGCTCTGCACAACCATATTCTACACAGGTTGAAAAATATGGACATTTAACCATATCAATGTGACATTTTTTCCCTTTAACATTATGCTCTACCATTTCAAAGCCGGACCTTTCGCCAAAGCTTTTATGTATTACGTTCGCCATAATACGTGGAACAAGCTTATAGGCAAAGGGTATACGGCATAATTTTTGCAACTTTTTAGCATATGCTTCACAGGATTTAGTGAAATATTCATTAATAATTGCATATGCCTGCTTGGGCTCATTTGTACACTCGATTACCGCCTTATAAAATGCAATACATGGAAATATTTTTCTGACCGTATGCATTGTTATTTCTTTCGGTTTGTCTGCTTCCTGTCTGCAATATTCATCATAAAGTGCTTTGGTCTTTTCTTCTATACTTTTCTTTTGTTCCGGAAATACTCTTTCACTTATTTTGAGTAAATCCCCTATAACATTCTCATACATTTTCTATACTCCCCTTAATTCTTTCAAAATAACTACTTCACCGGAGGCTTCCAAGGTGGTGGTGACAACAGGGTCGTCCTTCCGATATCCGGTAAAACATCATACACCGAGCAGCCCATTACCTTTTCGAAATTCTCTTTAATCTCAAAGGTCTTGTTCCAGCCTCGCACATAGCCCTCCATAATTCCGTATCTTCGGGTTACGTCCACAAAACGCTTTTCTATAATAACAAATCCATAATCCGTTGCTAAAGAATCACATAACTGAATTAATCTGTCATAATCATCCGACTCACAGTTCATTATGTATTTCTTTATTTCTATTTCTTCCTCTGTGACTGGCTCGTACTTGAATTCCTCCTGCATAAGTATGTAGGAATGGGTCATGCATATTTTCGCTGCTTCATCCCAGCCTCGATCCATACAGAATTTGTAGCCCTCATATACGTGCTTTGGTATATTTACTATTCCAACTCTCCTGCCGATATCATGTAATATGCCAACAATATATGCTTTTTCAGGGTCTAACGATGGTATCTTTTCAGCAATATTTCTTGCGGCTATGCCTACATTTATGGAATGCTTTACCCATGGTCCCGGATTAAGCTCTCCGGCAAGCTGTAGTTCCCTCTCTGCGGTTTCTTTAGTTGGTAACATTTAAATTTTCTCCCTTTAAATACATTCTTTTTACTTATATTCGTAGTCTGGCTTTAAATAGATATTTGCATTGTCTTTAATTTCTTTTTTATAAACCTGCTCGCCCCAATCACTACGATTCACCTCTTCAATCGCTACAGACACATCTCCAATATCAACCTTTAATTCCTCTACAACAACATCTGCAATTCGTTTAGCAAGATTGCTCTTTATTTCATCATTTCTACCCGGCCATAACTTAATAACAACGTGTGGCATATACTTCTCCTCCTAAAACACAATTTATCTATACTGCTTCTCAAGCTTAGGAATATCCTGCTCATCAATCCACTCCTCAGAATACCCGCAGCCACAGCACACATATCTGGCAACCTTCACATAGGTAAAAATAGTCGCACCAACAGGAATATTATTTCCCACACCAAATGCCTCTGCCTTTCCCTCAATTCTAAGTAAATCCTTACTGCCACACTTTGGGCATGTGTTAGTCTTTTTCATTCTAAAATCCTCCTTGGTTAAATTCATCTTCAAAATACATAGCTATTAATCCGGCACAAAATACCAGTACAAATATAACACTGGCAAGTAATGCCTTTAGCACGAGCTGTTTAATCGTGTTATTTTCTGCTCCTTTACGCTTCCGTATATAGTATACTGGTAACATTACTATAACACACAGAAGCCAAAGAATAATTACTATTTTTCCTAATGCAATCCAAAAACCCATTTTCCCCTCATCCCAATATCGTTATCCTCTATTATTAACTCCAAATATTCAACAGCTCTGTCAGCGAGCCTATCTCCCTATCCTGCTTGAACGCCTTAACTCCATTATCTCTATTTATAAGAACTGCATATGCTCCGGCATTCCTTGCACATACCATGTCCTTCTCTTCATCTCCTACAAAAACAAGCTCCGATACATCTATCTGCATTTTATCTGCTAACAGCTTCATGCCCTCCGCCCGTGGTTTTCTATAGCCCACATCATTGGACGTAAGAGGATATGTAATATACTTTCTGATAGCCTCTATATCCTCCAATGCATACTCATTATCCATACCATATGCAACATCAGACAAGGTTCCTAACATCATTCCCCTGTCAGAAAGCTCCTTTAAGACCTCTTCAACCTCTGGAAACACATAAGCCTCTCTTCTAAAATAAGAATAGAAATGAAGCTTTGCCTGCTCAACATCCTTCAAAGCCACCTTCATGCTGCTTAATAGCTCCGAGAAAATGTAATTGGATGAAACCTCATAATCTCTTGGATTAACTCTGGTATTATATTTTGTCAGCACATTAATTCCTGCCCCATATTGCTCCTCGGTAAGCTCATACCCACATTTTCCTGCCATATACTCCAACGCTGGTCTGTAAAGCTTTGACCAGTTAAGGGGTTTATTATATTCAACCAAGGTTTGTCCAATATCAAATACTACTGCCTTAAACATATATCCTCCTGCACACATTTATCAGCATTGTAACCTACGCCCTAACCTTATAAATAATTAAAGCTTATAAGACTTATCTTATAAACTTCAATCAACTTAACAATAATATTCAATTTCTTTATCATTAAATCCGAATACATCTTCTAATTCATACTTAGGAAGATAACAAGTCATATGATGAAAACAATCCTTTTCATCTGGTTTCTATATATATACTCGTACTCTTCCATCCTCCAGATATTCTGAATGGACAATTTCCGTATTATCTTCAAGTGTCATAAAAGGATACATCATAATACCATCTCCGAATTCAAGTCGCTTCTCCCACTTTTATTATAAATCATTCAATAGGCTTTAGCAAATATTTCTAAAATAAATCAACTGTTTATCACTCATCAATCCACTGAATAAACGCTGTTTTATCTGAACTGTTATACCCTGCATTTCTGTAAAAATCCAAGGTTTTTGCTTCCTTTGAGCCGGTAAGAAGCATCATTTTATAGCAGTTATTCTCTTTAGCTATTTCCTTTGCGTAGTTAAGGCAATCCGTTGCATAGCCCTTCCCACGATAATCCTTGTGAGTAACAACATTCTCTATAAAAGCATATGGTCTTACGTTTCTTGTCAGGTTGGGGATAATAACACAAACACAGGATGCCACAATTTTTCCATCAATTTCACATACTTCTCTTACCATCTAAAACCTCCAACACCTCAAATTCCTCAAATATCACCGGCATATCCTCTGAAAATTCATACCCTAACTGTTTCCCCTCTTCCGTAAAGAAATGCTTATGTGTCCTCTGCCATGATTCAAGATTATCATCCTCGCCCTCTAACTTGGCTATCTCAAAGGTGATTTCAGAATATGGAATTATTCTCACATTTGTCGTTTTAATCACACAGCCCGGGGTGCCATCCCAATAGGTTATAACACTCATCTCGCCTGCCTTTGGTATGGGCTCGCCTTCTATTTCGTAGCCCCACAAGCTACTTGCTGTAGCTCTCTTTTTTCCCTCTAAAACAAGTCCAAGGAGATAGTTAGCTGCCCCCTCTGTTATCTCAAAATGCCATTTTTCTAAATTAGTAATATCCATAATTCAACCTCACAAATTCAGATTTACTACCCCTTATCACTTTCTAACATTTCGCCTAAGATATCGTCTCACCTGTCCATAATTCGTAAATCGAATCACTTCCACATCCCCAGCTTCCTCTAATGCCTGCCTAATCCTCTTCCGATTCTTCTTATTAAAGCTCCACACCGTTTTTAGCCAAGCCCAGTCCACCTTACTCACACATTCATCCGGCATATCAGGGCGCACCCTGTTATGATGCCTTAACTCTCTTTTTATAACATTAAACACACATAACAGCGGTGAAAATTCAAACCAGAACACCGTATCCGCATATCGCAGCCTCTGCCCTATGGTGCTTAAATTATTCCCCTCAATTATCCATTCTTCCCCCTGTACCTTCTCCTCCATTATCCGCACAAATTCATTCCGTGGTGTCACTTCCCAACACCCACGCCAATAAATCTTATCAATATGTACTAAAGGCAGTCCCGTAAGCTTGGCCAGCCTAAATGAAAAGGTTGACTTCCCTGCTCCGTTACTGCCTATTATCATTACACGTTTCATATCCTCTCTCCTTTTCACAAGAAGAACAACTCCGCTGTGCTTCTTGTGAAACTTAGTAACTCTTTTTATACGAAGGATGTCCTTGACATCCTTCCATCATGAAACTTAGAATACCTTAGTTAGCGTTATTTGCTGACTTAGGTATTCTTTTCATGATTTTACCAACCAATAAAATGTATCGCCACCGGCATCACCACAAACGCAATCGCCGTTCCTGATAAAATTCCAAAGAATACATCCGATGGAAAATGCACATACAGATACACTCTTGAAAATCCAATGAGTGATGCCCATATAAGAGCTGCTATTCCCCACCATGGATTAATGTAGAATATAACCACCACTGATGCAAAGGATGAGGCTGTATGTCCTGATGGGAAGGATGAGCCTAAAGGTCTTTTAATAAGCAATGGTATGGAATCATCAAGGTCACAAGGTCTATCCTTTGTGAAAATTCCTTTTATTATAAAATTATTAATGAATGCGCAGACTGCAACTACACATACTAAAACTATTGCTTTGCTGTGGAGTTTTTCGAAAATATACAGGTATAATGCGATAAATAGCCATATCATACCTCCGTTGCCGGATTTGGTTATGACAATCATAATTTTGTCGAGAATGTCGCTGTGCATGTTTTGTACTTTATCTATCAGACGGTTGTCTATGCCCTCCTTGGTAAAATCTTCTTTGTTTAGGTTTTTACGTTTTAGTGCCATTATGTTGCCTCCGAGAATATATAATTACTTGATATGCTTAGGATATCAAAAGAGTATTTTTGACACACTAATCTTGATAATCAAATCAAAAATGTGTATATTTCTAATGCTTGTTGTTTTTAATAAAGGTTATTTGGCGGACATCGATATGAAATGCTGCGAGAAAAGCTGTATCTTTGCCTTTAGATAGTATTCGCAGCATTTCATATCGATATCCGTTGCACCCATATATCGGCAGAAGAAATTAAATGGGCAAAATGTGCGGTGCACATTTTCTAGGAGCAGGAAGCTGGATACTTCAAGCAAGCTTGAGTATTCAGCTTCCTGCTCCTAGAAGCCACTACGTGGCTTTTGCCCATTTAATTTCTTCCGCCGCTGCATTCCTGCTTATCGCTAATTGTAACAGAAAACCCATTGACATACAAGCTTTTTACTGATATTGTAGTAGTTTGAAGGAGTATTCCTTTAATATACTACAGAAAATGGAGATGATTTATTTTGTTGGCCCCCGGGGACATAGTACAACTTATTGTTTTAGTTATTTTACTTGCTTTATCAGCATTTTTCTCATCATCTGAGACTGCTCTTACTACGGTTAGTAAGATGCGAATGCGCTCTCTTGCAGATGAGGGAAACAAACGTGCCAAGAAGGTGCTTATAGTTACCGAAAACAAGGGTAAGATGCTTTCTGCCATTCTTATCGGTAATAATATCGTTAATATATATGCATCTTCCCTTATGACTACACTTTCAGCAAGAGTCTTGGGCTCGCAGTGGGTGGGAATAGCAACTGGTGTACTCACCTTTCTTGTATTGATTTTCGGAGAGATTTCACCTAAGACTATGGCAACCATTAATGCCGAGAAGCTTTCCCTTTCTGTTGCCGGAATTATTTATTCACTTATGTGGATACTTACACCTGTTATTTTCATTATCAATAATATTGCTACCGGAATTTTATTCCTGATGGGTGTTGACCCTCGTAAGAAGGGACAGACCATCACCGAGGACGAGCTTCGTACCATTGTGGAGGTCAGCCACGAAGAGGGCGTAATCGAACAGGGCGAGCGTGAGATGATTAATAACGTGTTTGATTTTGGCGACTCAAGAGCAAGGGACGTTATGATTCCAAGAATTGACATGACCTGTGCTTCCGTAGACAGCACCTATAGTGAAATAATTGAAATATTCAGGGCTGAGAAATATACCAGACTCCCTATATATAAAGATTCAATTGATAACGTAATAGGTATAATTAATGTTAAGGATTTACTTTTATATCCATCAGGCGAGAATTTCAGCGTGTCTGAGATTTTAAGAGACCCTTATTACACCTATGAATTTAAAAAGACCTCCGAGCTTATGGAGGAGCTTAAAAAGACCTCTAACAACATAACCATCGTGCTTGATGAGTACGGTTCAACCGTTGGTATGATTACCCTTGAGGATTTACTTGAGGAAATCGTTGGCGAAATCAGAGACGAGTATGATGAGGATGAAGAGGATTCTATTATTAAGATTAATGATACCGAGTATATTCTTGATGGTATGACCAAGCTTGACGACCTTAATGAATTGCTCGATACAGATTACGATTCAGAGGATTACGATTCTGTTGGCGGCTTTGTAATCCAAAGACTTGACCGTCTTCCACAAGAGGGCGATGAGGTAGTTCTTGAAAAAGCAAAGATTGTTGTACAGCATACAGACAAAAACCGAATTGACAAGATGCACCTGTACATCCTTGAGACAAAAGAGGATAAGGAGCACGAGGAGGAATAATGAACACAGAGATCACAATTAAAGAAGTTAATTATTGTGTTTCTGAGAATGCAGGATGTAGGGCAGACCATGTGCTTAGTGGTCTGCCTCTTTGCATTCCGGTAACATACTCAAATGGTGAGCAGGACAAACTCAAATTCACTGCCAAAGCAATCCTTGCTTCCGATGGCACAAGGATTGCTCCTGATACCACACTTACGGCAGGCGAATATGAGATTGAGGGCTTTCTATCTGAAACCTGCTATGAAAATCCGCTGATTTTCCACAGAGCAGACCCATTTATCTACAAGCATACTGATGGCAATTATTATTTTACTGCTTCACACACGGATGCAGAGCATAATCTTATCGGAGAGTACCAGTACCGCAAAATCCTAATAAGAAAGGCATCCACAATTAACGGACTGGGAGACAATTCCAAGGAATACGAAGAACGCTGCGTATTTGAGCGTGAGCCTCTTATAGAAAAGAGAAGCCCTCATATCTGGGCTCCAGAGATTCATTTTATTAACGGCGACTGGTACATATATTACACCACCACCACTTCAGACAGCGACAGCTGGCAGATTCGCCCACATGTGCTAAAGTGCAGCGGCGACCCTATGATGGATGAATGGGTTAATCTCGGACCACTTAAAACTACCATAGAGGGCTCTAAGGCTTTTATGAGCTTTTCCCTTGACCATACAGTACTCCAGCATAAAGATGAGCTGTATTTATTATGGGCTCAGAATGCAGATAAGTTTTCGGATATATGGATTGCTAAAATGAGTGATCCTGCCACCATCTGCACGGAAATGGTTCGGCTCACAACACCTGAGTATGAGTGGGAGCGTTATGGCTTCTCAGTAAACGAAGGTCCAAGCTGTCTTGTGCGAAATGGCAAGGTATTTATGATATTCTCATGCAGCGGAACTGATGCCAGATATTGTCTTGGTATGATGTATGCAGCTGAGAATGCAGATTTACTTAACCCTGCTTCTTGGACGAAGCTTGATTACCCTGTATTTAAAATGAGCCGCGAGAATGGTCAGTTCGGACCGGGACACAACAGCTTTACCCGCTCCGAGGATGATAAATACGATGTAATGGTATACCATGCCCGTCAGGAGGAGCGTTATATAGGAGAGCCGGGCTACGAGCCTTTATATGATGCCGGAAGAAATACCTCTGCCATGAGAATTCACTGGACACCCGACGGTTTCCCGGACTTTGGCGTGCCTCAGAAAAACACTACTGACCATGTAACAAAAACCCATGTAAAAATTAAGTGCATAATCAAATAAATATAGTGCAAATTCCCCCTAAATATGATATAAGTTATAGTATATGAATATATGTGCCGTCGTACATTTTCGCTACAGCACAGCACGGCACGGCACGGAAAGAGGTACATATGATTAAGGAATTTAAGAAATTTATAGCCAGAGGCAATGTCCTTGATATGGCTGTAGGTATTATTATGGGTAGTGCATTTACTGCTATCGTTACCTCACTTGTTAACGATATTTTAACTCCGCTTATCGGACTTGTTGTAGGCGGTATTAATTTTGCAGGACTTGCCATTACTGTTGGTGGAGCTTCCATCGCTTATGGTGCATTTATTCAGGCAATTATTAATTTCTTATTGGTTGCACTTTCTGTATTTATGCTTATTAAAGCTATTAATGCAGTTCACAAGAAAAAGGAAGAGGCTCCTGCGGCACCAACTACTAAGGAATGCCCATTCTGTATGTCAACAATCAACATCAAGGCAACAAAGTGTCCTTGCTGTACAAGTGATTTAGAGAAATAATTTTTTGGAGGGTTACAAAAATGGCACGTTTAATTGTAAACGCAGACATTAACAAAGGCCATATTAACAAGGAAATCTATGGCCACTTTTCAGAGCATCTTGGAAGATGTATCTATGAAGGAATCTGGGTAGGCGAGGATTCAGACATCCCTAATACTGATGGTATCAGAAATGATGTTCTTGATGCACTTAAGACTATGAAGGTTCCTGTTCTCCGCTGGCCTGGCGGTTGCTTTGCTGATGAATACCATTGGAAAGATGGTATCGGACCAAAGGAGAGCCGTAAAAAAATGATTAACACACACTG
>JAZQLB010000030.1:0-5141 GCA_045542475.1 Lachnospiraceae bacterium
AAGATTAACAAAGGCTGCTCTTGCCGTAATATTTATATATTGTATTATTGTTCCTTTATTTAAGATGTTTACATATGCTACGGGAGAGACTATTAATAATGTAGTCAATTCGGTTAATTTTGCAGTATCGTTAAGAAATTCATTGGTTACAACCCTTGCAGCTACGGCGATTACCATAGTGCTTGCACTTCTGGCGGCGGTATGTATGGAAAGGGCAAGAATTTGTTTTAAGGGGATTTTTTCCGTGATTTTTGTATTGCCAATGCTTGTTCCGTCAATTTCTAATGGAATGGGACTGGTAATACTATTCGGAAATAATGGTATTATTACTAATCTTTTGGGTTTGAATAATTCAATATACGGACCAGGGGGAATTATTACCGGGTCAGTTATGTATGCTTTTCCGGTGGCATATCTTATGCTTGCGGACGTAATAAAATACGAGGATGCATCTGCATATGAAGCGGCTACGGTTTTAGGCATATCCAAGATTAGACAGTTTGCTTCAATTACACTACCCTATTTGAAAAAGCCTCTTATAACCATTGTTTTTTCAATTTTTACTCTAATTATTACGGATTATGGTGTTCCACTTATGGTTGGAGGAAAATATACCACAATACCTGTTGTGATGTATCAGGAGGTTATTGGGCAGCTGAATTTTGGCAAAGGTTCAGTATATGGTATATTTCTGCTTATTCCGGCAGTACTGGCTTTTGTTGTTGATGTTCTTAACAGAGATAAGGGAAATACTGCATTTGTTACTAAGAAATTTATTCCTTCAAATAAGATGGCGCATAGGGTAGGGGCTCATATAGTATGTGGTGCTATGGCTGTATTTACCCTGTTACCGGTGCTGTCATTTGTTTTAATGGCATTTTCCAAGGATTATCCTAATAATCTGTCATTTACCCTGCAAAATATCGCTAAAGCAGAGCGGTTAAAGGCGGGAGAATATATGCTTAATTCGATTATGATAGCTGTGGCAGTTGCTGTACTTGGCGTTATAATAGCCTTTGCAACGGCATATCTGGCTTCCAGAATGAAGTCAAAAATTACCAGAATTCTCCATTTGGTTGTAATGACATCTGCGGCTATTCCGGGAATTGTGCTTGGTTTATCCTATGTACTGGCATTTAAGAATAGTACGATATATGGAACGATGCTTATATTAATACTTGTTAATCTGATTCATTTTATAGCTTCTCCATATCTTATGATGTATAATTCATTATCCAAGATGAATGAAAATCTGGAACCGGTAGCCAGTACTTTGGGAATAAAAAGACATTATCTTATCAGGGATGTTATTATTCCCCAGTCGGCAGGAACAATACTTGAAATGTTTTCGTATTTTTTTGTCAATTGTATGATGACCATATCAGCAGTTTCTTTTCTGGCTACAACAGCAAACAAGCCGGTATCATTAATGATTAATCAGTTCGAGGCGCAGATGCAGCTTGAATGTGCAGCCGTAGTATCATTAGGGATATTGGTAGTGAATCTTATAGTAAAAGCAATTGTATATATGGTAAAGAAAAGAATTAATATAGCAAAAGGATAAATGGTGGAATATATGGAATATAATATTTCAGAAAAGGGCTTAACAAGAAAACAATTTGATATTCTGGTCACATTAGCAGAGCTGGAAGAAAAGCTTTCACAGCGTGAATTATCAAACGAGACCGGATACGGACTTGGAACTGTTAATAAAACCATCAAGGAGCTTAATGAATTACAATATATCCAAAACGGAAAAATAACAGGCAAAGGGCTTGATGCCTTGGAACCATATCGTGTTAAGCGTGCTGTTATAATTGCGGCAGGCTTTGGGTCAAGACTTGTGCCTATAACATTAAATACGCCAAAGCCATTAGTAAGAGTAAGAGGCAAGAGAATTATTGATACCATACTTGATGCGCTTGTGGCGGCTCAGATATCAGAGATATATGTGGTAAGAGGATATCTTGCTGAACAGTTTGATCAGCTTTTATATAAGTACCCTATGATAAAATTCTTAGAGAATCCTGCATATAATGAGGCTAATAATATTGCGTCAGCCATGTGTGCAAGATATCTATTAAAGAATGCATATGTTCTTGAAGCTGATTTATTGCTGCATAATCCAAAGCTGATAAAAAAATATCAGTATAACTCTAATTTCCTCGGAATAGCTACTAATCGCTCAGATGATTGGTGTTTCATTACAAAAAATGGTATAATAACTACTCAGCAGGTAGGCGGTGAAACTGCTGCGTGTCAGTCTGATGAAAAGTTATATCAGGAGGTAGGAATATCCTATTGGAATGAGAAGGACGGAAGTCGTCTGGCAGAGCATATAAGGCAGACCTTTGAGATGCCTGGAGGCAAGGAAAAATACTGGGATCAGGTTCCGTTTGTTACATTTAAAAATCAGTATAAAGTGGAAATTCAGGAATGTAGTGCAGAGGATATTGTTGAGATTGATACTTTTAGAGAGCTTAAAGCACTTGATAAGATATATGATGTGTAGAATGGAATTAGTAAAGGTGGGGGCAGATTATGCGAATTGTCTCATGTAAGGAATTAACACCTGATATGCAGCTTGCAAGAAATGTCTATAAGCATGGCTGCATATTTTTGAAAAAGGGATTAAGAAATATTGACAAATATCAGGAGCGGCTTGAGAATCTGGGAGTATATTATGTATATGTTACGGATAATGAGAGCGTAGGGATTGAGGTTCCGGATGCAGTATCAGAGGAAACCAGGGAGAAATGTAAGTCCGCACTTCAAAATACCTTTGAGGACTTCGCTAAAAAGCAGGTAATGGATATTGAGAGAATTTCATATCCGGTTAATTGTTTGATGAAGGATATATTTGAGAATATGGATGTGCAGATTAGCATGGCGGATATAAGTATTTGTGATGAGTATACATTTGGCCATTCTGTCAGCACGGCAGTATATGCCTCGCTAATTGGAATGCAGTTTGATTTAGAGCCCATAAGGCTTAAGAATCTGGTTATGGGAGCATTACTTCATGATATAGGGAAAACCATGCTTAATGGAGCAATATTGTATAAGCAGGGAGCACTTGATGCAAAGGAATATGAATATATTACACTTCATCCAGGATTAGGGTATGAGGCCGTTAGAAGCAGTAAGGATATTCCTGATGAGGCAAAGCTTGTAATTCTTAACCATCATGAGAGACTTAATGGAATCGGATATCCTAATAAACTGGAAGGTGACAAGTTGGATTTGTTTTCCAGAATTGTTGCGGTTGCTGATGTGTTTGATGCATTAACAAGCACCAGATGCTATAGACAGATGTGGGAGCTTGACAGGGCGGCAAGTCATCTTTCACAAAAAGCAGGTATTGAATATGATGCTGATAGTGTGAGATATTTGTTAAAAAGGATTGCAATATATCCTAACGGGCGTAAGGTCTATTTGTCTAATGGCTGTGTCGGCATAGTGAAAGCGCAGAATATTAATCTTCCACATTGCCCTATAGTACGTGTTATTGAGGAAAAGGGAAAACAGGTATTTCCATATGAGGTTGATTTGTCGAAAGAGCGAGGTATTTCAATAACCGCATGTTAATAACGGATTATGGTTAAGACATAGGTTAGGATATTTTACTAATTTAATACTTTAAGATATGAAAGCAATTGCGGATTTCACTTAATATAATTAGTTATTTTCTTCAAAAAGTGATATTTAGATTGCTTTTTTTCTTAATTTAAGGTAAGGTTTTAATCAAATCAATTAAAAAAAGGGATGATAGAGAATGAACAATCATGAGATGATGGCATTAAGTGAAAAGTATAATGCAGAGTTTGACCAGTTGGTTAAATATTGTATGACCTCAGGTGCAATTAATGTTGATTTATATGAGGAATATGATGTTAAGCGTGGATTAAGAGATGCAAATGGAAAGGGCGTATTAACCGGTCTCACAGAGATTTCGGATGTTGTTGCATATAAATCTATAGATGGCGTTAAGACTCCTGTGGATGGAGAATTATTTTATCAGGGATATAATGTATATGACCTTATTAAGGGCTTAGAGGGGAAGAGATTTGCTTTTGAGGAGATTACATATCTTCTTTTATTTGGTGAGCTTCCTACAGAGGCACAGTTTGAGAGGTTCCTTGGAATATTAACAGAGCTTCAGGAGTTGTCAGGACATTTTGTGCGTGATGTTATTATGAAGGCACCAAGTGCTAATATTATGAATGCACTTTTAAAGAGTATCGTTACTCTTTACTCATATGATGAGAATCCAGAGGATATTTCACCGGCTAACGTACTTAGACAGTCATTACAGTTAATTGGTAAGATGCCAATTATTTCGGTATATGCGTATCATTCATACAGACATTTTAAGATGGATGATGTTCTTTTAATCAGAAATCCGGATAAAAAATGCTCAACAGCAGAGAATATTCTTAGAATGCTTCGTCCTGATGGCAAGTATACAGAGCTTGAGGCGAGAGTTCTTGATGTTGCATTAGTTCTTCATGCAGAGCATGGCGGTGGTAATAACTCTACATTTACAACTCATGTTGTTACCTCATCAGGAACAGATACATATTCTGCAATTGCAGCTTCTATCGCATCTTTAAAGGGACCAAAGCATGGTGGTGCTAACCTTAAGGTTACACAGATGATGGAGAATATTAAGGAGAATCTTAAGAGCTGGGAGGATGAAGCTGAGATTGAGGCTTATCTTAAGAAGATTCTTGATAAAGAGGCATTTGATAATGCAGGTCTTATATATGGTATGGGTCATGCCGTATACACAGAGTCAGACCCAAGAGAGGTTATTCTTAAAAAGTATGCGAGAAATCTTGCAGAGGAAAAGGGGCTTATGGAGGAGTTTAACCTCTTAGACAGGATTGAGCGTATCGCTGGAAAGGTTATTGCGGAGAGAAGAAGATTATTCAAACCAATTTGTGCAAATGTAGACTTTTACAGCGGTTTCGTGTATACTATGCTTGGAATACCTGAGGAATTATTCACACCAATCTTCGCCATTGCACGTATTTCAGGATGGAGTGCACACAGACTTGAGGAGCTGGTTAATAAGGGTAAGATTATCCGTCCTGCTTACAAGTATGTAGGCTGGCATAAGGATTACTATCCAATGGAGG
>JAZQLB010000031.1:0-16658 GCA_045542475.1 Lachnospiraceae bacterium
CCCGCTTCGTTCAAGTCTTCCATATAGGTAGGACCAGCAGGCGCAAGGTGACACAAATTCGGCGTCTTTTCGCTGATTGCGTTCACTTCGTCCAAGTCGAACGGAATACCCAGCTCGTTTGCGATTGCGGGAAGGTGCAGCATACTGTTCGTCGAGCAACCGAGCGCCATATCCGCGGTAATCGCGTTTTTCAGCGCGCCCGCTGTCATAATATCGCGGGGACGAATGTTCTTTCTCACAAGCTCCATCACCTGCATACCTGCGTGCTTCGCAAGCTCGATACGCGCGGAATATACCGCGGGGATCGTGCCGTTGCCGCGCAAGCCCATACCTAAACTATTGTCCAAAGAATTAAATCAAAATCTTCTGATTTATGAATTTCCTTAATATCTTTTGGCAAATATTTTTTTGCACGCTCATAATCACCCAATATTAACGAACCTAACAATGAATCTTCCAAAACAATACTAATTGCTAAATCTTTACATCCTGAAAGAATTGCACTTTTGGCATAATGTAAGACATTATTTCTTTGCTCAAAATCATTATCACAACAAAGCGCACCACTCGTCCTATAACCTTTTTCATACAATTTGAAACAGCTATCACCTGCTTTGGCCGCTAAATAAAAATATCCTTTAAATTTTTGTACATCACATTTTAAATAAAGAGCAGCTTTCCCACATGAATTAAATAAGTTTGCCAATTCATCATATTTTCGTATAAAATCCGTTGTTCCTTCATGTTCCTGTAAAACTCTAATCAACCCAACTTTATCAGTATCTGTCACCCTCTCCCTATATTCTTTTATTTCATGTATATGTTCATCAATCTGTTTAGTTGTATAATCTAACATCTTCTCGCCTTTCTTATTCTAATTCCCATAAATTTGATAAAAATGTTCTTCCAATTTTATTACTATTATTTTGTGCGGAACCTGTTACATTTTTCACATTATGGTTATATAATTTTAGTGTACATCCTTTTCCAATTCCTGTATCTTTATTCACATAGCCACATGCATAATGTGAACAAGCCAACCTTACTTCACCCGTATTAAATCTTATACTAGTATCCCCCTGAACAAATGCTTGAATAGCTCTTGCCTCAGCATGTCTATAGTCTGGGTCACCGTTTATTCGGAGATAATTACTGCCTCGTCCTGCCGGCATTTCTACATTATTTCCAAATATCTTTATTGCCATTTGTCCTGCTGCTGTATTCGGTCGTATTGGTCCACCATTCTTTGTAACTACAACTCTTCCATCTGCATTTACTATTACAGCCATTGGTGATAAATTTCCATACCATGCCCCGTGATATTGTGCATTATGAATACTGTCAATAGCACGTTGCAGTTCTACATCCGTCCATTCAGATACTGGCTTATTTAATATGTTATCTGTATTATTAGTTCTAGGAACGTTGCCATCGCCCTGTTGATGCGATAGATTTATCTCCTCATTACCAGTCGAACACTTCTTTGCATATCCACTCGGGTCCACATACATCACAGGATTACTTGCACAAAACGCATACAGATTAAGTCCGTCCCCACGATACACATCCTCCTGTGTAAACCGTGAAAGCCTTGGATTATAGTATCTCTCTCTCAGATAATACTGCTCCGTTATGCCATCGTAAGCCTCTCCCTTGTATGTATACCTATTGGCTATACTCTCTTCAGACTTGATAATCCGTCCAAATGCATCATACTCGTAGCTGTTGACAATGTCTCCGCTTAAGTCTGTCACATACTCTACATCCCCACGCTCATTTCCGTGATAATAGTGGTATGCTCCATCATCTTCACTTGCTACAATGCCTATGCCTCGGATAAGACGTTTTTTAACCTTGTTTTCCTCATCCAGTTCTACAAAGTTACTCCATCCGTTATGAATGAAATTAGTCCGTACTCCGTTCTCTACAATACCATATCTCATTCCCTCGGCATCATAGATGTTTTCCTGTATGAGGTGTTCCGCCTCTGCCTCTCTGCCACGGATTACATCTACAGCTATGGTCTGGTGGAGGTCGTTATACATGTACTTCTTACAGTAGTCTAAACCACATTCCTGTAAGAGGCTTCCTTGATTGTCATAAGTATAGGTTATTGTATGTACAGTCTGATTTGCTGTATTTGTTGACTGTTTTTCGTTCTGCTCTGTAAGGCGGTTACGAATGTCGTAATGATATTCTGTAACTGTACCATTGCTGACATTCTTCCTTACCCTGTTTCCGGCAAGGTCATAATCATAGCTTTCCTTATGACCATTTGGATATGCGACTGAACTTAGGCGTTGCAGGCTGTCATAATCGTAAAGTGTGCCTGCCCTCTTTACATTATCCTGCTTCTCAAGCCTGTTGCCGTTCCTGTCATATCTGTAGCTGTATGACATGATTTCCTTACCGTCTGCACCTGTGGTTGTAAGTCTTGCAAGGTTACGGGCTTCGTCATAAGTATAATCCGTTCTTATTCCGTTTGCAAACAGTATCGTTTCAAGCTTGTCATCAGCACGGTATCTGTACTGTGCTAACAGCTTTCCATTTTCGCAAACACTTGTTAGTCTTCCATCCTCATCATAGCTGTAGGTTGTAGTGATTCCTGTTATGTCTGTGATTGAAGCTACCTTGCCGCTCTTTGTGTAGGTGTATTCAAGGGCTTTTCTGCCGTTCACATACTTACAGCGTATCTTGCCTGATGGGGTGTAGTCATAGGTATAAGTTACATGGCGGTTCTCACTCCTTATTAGTCTGCCCTGACTGTCATAGTGGTGATGGTTGTAATTACCATCTTCTGTTTTCTCTTCTAACAGCATTCCACCGATACCATGATTGTAGCTTATTACCTTTCCATTCCTGTCCGTATGAGTAGCAGTATTGCCTTCATTATCATAGGTGAATGTCTCTGTGCTGCCTGCCTGGTCAGTTATGGAAGCCAGCTTGTTAAGGCTGTTGTAAGTATACCTTATTATACCACCATTTCCGTCCGTTGTGGTGGTTATGTTTCCGGCGTAGTCATAGGTGTAGGTCTCGTGACTTCCGTCCGGCTTGTTTACCTTGGTTATTCTGCCCCATTCATCAAGCAGGAAGGTTGTACGGTTGTTCTCACCGTCTGTTACACCTGTTATGTTGCCTCTGCCGTCATAGGTATATGTCTGTAGAGGGCTGTTGTCACTGCCATAGATGTGGGTTCTTCTTCCGCCAAGGTCATATCCATTCTTAAGGATTCTGCCAAGGGCATCCTTTTGCTCTACAAGCTGTCCTTTAAGGTTGTAGGTGTTTTCTTCCTTAAGTATTCCTCTTGGTGAGTAGACCTTGCTTAGCTGTCCCATTTCGTTGTAATGGTAGGTATATGACTTTCCATCATCGATTTGTGGGTTATAGTTGTCCGCATCTACCGACCTGATAAGCTCTCCGTTAAGGTTGTAGAAGTATCGGGTTGTACTGCCTTCATTGTCTGTTTCGCAGATTAGGCGGTTGTTGAGGTCGTACTTGTAGGTGGTTGTGTAGCTGTCGGTGCAGGTGTTATCCGTCCTGTCAGCAGTTCCTACTGTTTTCTTTACTACATTTCCACTCCTGTCATAGTTGTAAGCTGTAACCTTGTTTATGCCTGCCTTGTTGTCGCTGACTGTTTCTTTTATCAGGCGGTCATTGATATCATACTCTCTTGTTATGCTTCCGCCGTTAGGGGTACTTATTTTGGTAATGTTTCCATTCCTGTCATAGGTGTAGGTTGTTCTAAGGAAGCGTTTTGGAACGTCCCTGTTTGGCTCGGCTCCGAGGTTTTCACGGTCAACGCTTTCCTTTACCTCTGTAAGTCTTGCGGCTGCATCGTAGGTATAGATGAGGATTCGGGTTGAATTCTCATTAATTCTTGCCCTTTCTGTCAGGCAGTTATTAAGGCAGTCGTAGGTGTAGGTCATGGCTGCGCCAAGACTGTCTTCTACCTTGATAAGTCGGTTACGCTTATCATAGGTCATGGTGATGTCAAGGAAGCTTAGTGGTGTTTCACCTGCCTCTGCGGTATCTATTCCCCTGCGTTCCTTTACACGGTTGCCTGCGGTATCGTATTCGTAGATGGTTACGTTATAGTAGACTCTGCCTTCTGTTTCCTTTACCGGGATTCTCTTTTCAATCAGGTCGCCTCTTAAGTTATAGGTGTAGAGGGTCGGTGCTGTGTCCGTACCGTTGTATTCCTGTGTGACTCTTCCTTTAAGGTCATAGGTGTAGCATTTGAGCGGTTCACCTGATGGAGCACTTATCCGGGTTATTCTTCCTGCCCTGTCATAGGTATAGGTTATTCCCTTTCCTTCTGCTCCGTTAAGGGCGTATTCCTCCTGCTGGACTACCTTGGTGACCTTTCCGTTTTTGTCGTAATGGAAATATTTTATTCCTCCGTCAGGGTATTTTTCCATTATCTTGTTCTGGCACTTGTCATAGGTGTATTCTATGCCCGGCAGTTCGATTAAGCTATAATCCTCTCCATCGTGGTAGGCTTCAGGGTGGAATTCCTTAACTACATTTCCGTCCATGTCTAGGGTTCTTGCGTGAACCGTGCCGTCAGGAGTTTTACTCTTTATGAGGCGGTCAAGGTAGTCGTAGGTGTAGTAAGTTCCTGCTCCGTTGTCGTCCGCTTCATTGTACTGGTTAGGCTTTACTTCCTTAAGGACGTTGCCTGTGGCATCGTGGAAGTATCTTGTGGTGTTGCCAAGGGCATCCTTTATACCGCTTATTGCTCCGGTCTCGGAATAGGTAAAGCTTACTGTTCCGTAGGCTGTTGTTATGCCACTTCTTCTGCCTGCCCTGTCATAGGTGTATTCAAATTCATCCCCTGTTGGTGTCAGCACGTATGATGGTTCCGTGATGTTCTCATCATACTCGAAGGTGGTTGTATTGCCTAACGGGTCGGTCTCGGTAAGCATTCGTCCGTAGGTGTCCCTTGTATAACTCCATGTGGATACGCGATGACTGTCAATGGTTTCTGTTTCCTGTGTAAGGAAGCAGTTTTCGTCATAGGTATACCGGCTGTGGGCTCCGGTGTTGTCCCATTTTTCAAGAAGTAAGCCGTCTGGCGAGTAGCTGTATTCAGTAATCAGTCCCTCCGGTGCCTCTTCCTTTATTATCTGTCCGTATGGGTTGTAATGGGTACGGGTTGTGTTTCCATTCCTGTCGGTGTGGCTTATTCTGTTGCCACTGGTATCGTATTCGTACAGCTCACAGGTGTCATTGCCGTATTCAGCCCTGACTACCTCGTAGAGGCTGTTGTAGTAGTAGGTCTCGGTTCTTCCTGTGTCGCTGAAGGTAAAGATTGTTTTTCTTTCCCTGTCAAAGTACTGTATGTCGCAGTGGTTGCCGTCAGGGTACTGCTGGGTTACTACTCTTCCTTTGCGGTCGTAGATGTTGTGGATGAATTCTCTGCCGTCCTCGCCCTTGAGGGTTGCAAGACGTCCTTCTTCATCATATTCATAACGCTGGCAGCCTCCTGTCGGGTAGTGGATGGCTGTGAGCATTCCGTTTTCGTAGGTGTAGCTTACTGTTCTTCCTGCGTGGTCGGTTACTTTGGCTATCCTGTTGTCCCCATAGGTAAAATCAAGGTATTGTCCGCCCGGATAGCTGATTCGCTTTATCTGTGGGCGTTTTCCTGTTCCTGCTTTAATTTCCTTATAGGTTATGAGTATCGGCTTGGCTCCACGCTTTTCCTTTATGGAGGTCAGTCTTCCCATACTGTCATAGGTGTAGGCTTTGTAGTCCCCTGCTGTGTATTCTTCAAGAAGGAAGCTGTTATTCTGATGACTTAGGCGGTAGCTGTTTGTCTGCTTTTCCGGCTGCCATATACCATCCTGGTACAGGAAGCTTTCAATATGGGTATCAGGAAGCATTACGCTTATTCGTTTTACATGGGCGGTTTCACCGTCTATGAAGCATTCCGCGGTATCTGCTGCAAGGAAGCTCTCGTAGGCATGTATCCAGCCCTTTCCAAAGGCTCCCTCATAGTCAAGAACTGAGTCATAGCGGCGGAACCATGATATGTCTCCGTAGAGACCTTTGAAGCTTAGGTCCTCCTTGTAGTACAGGAGGTTTCCTCTTGCGGTGTTTATAGGGTCTCCTGAAAACATACAGTTCATTATAAAGCTCCTTGTAGCCGTCGTTGCCACTCTTCCCCAGTCAAACTCTGAGAGCGGCTGTCCGCTTTCAAGAAGATCCCATACCTGTATTCCTGAGTCCATGACAACATCGGTCATCATGTCGGCAAAATTTGATGCTTTACAGCCATTAAACTTCACTCCCACCAGTGCTGATACACCTTCAACAAGCAAATCCTGTGTCAGGGTCTTAAATGAAAGATTTCCCTGTGCCACGTTAAATGCCGTACTTGAAGCAAACTGCTGGGCAAATCTCGGACCGAACCTTTGTGCAAAGGTTAAGGCGGCTTCCGAACCTGCTTTGCCTGCTGATGCACCGTTTCCTCTCGGTCCGGTCAATGCAAACACCATTGCTCCTGTGGCAAAGGAGTCAAGGTAGTCCATAAAACCTTTGTCTATCTGTCCATCCCATATATCACCAACAAATTCCATTCCCGTCATTAAGCCTGCTCCGCCAAGAACTGCAGGTCCTGCAAACATTACACTTCCTGCTATGATGAAGCCGTTTTCGATAAGACTATATGCCGGTTCCGGTACGACTTCCTTTAGCAGATTTTCTGCCGGAGTCCTGTAATCGCCCTGCATGGCAAGCTCGTGACTGTGGGTGGCTTCTGCCATGTCGGCAACAGCAAATGTCCCTATTACGGTTCCTACAACTACTGCCGCTGCAGCTCCTCCTGTAGCCACAATAAGTGCAGCCCCCAGCGCCGCCATAAGCAGTCCCTTTCCAAAAGAGGCTCTTGCTTCCCTGTTGCGGGCTATCAGTATGTTTGCCTGATTTTCGTTGTTCTGGGCTGCCTGTGCTTCCTCCTGTGCCACCAGTTCACTGTCATCATAGGTTGGTGTAACAGGCATGGCAGGTCCTGTTGTCTCATGATATATGTTTCCTGTGGAATATATCTGTGATACGGCTTTCACTCCGATAAAGTGGTCCTCTACCGGGGCGATGTTTCCATCGGCTGTAGCCTGTATTCTTGACATGAACAGGGTATCTCCTGCGCTTATGCTTACTTTTGCACTTTTATCGCCCTCTTCCCCGATATTTATGTCCCTTCCGGTAATCATCAGGTCTTTTCCGTCCACCTGTATGTTTCCGTCTCCTGCAAAGGTTATTTTTATTTCCTTGCCGTCATCCGGGCTGAGGGTTATGCTTTCCGGAGTGAACTCCATCGCTGAGCCATGGGTGGTGCTAAAGCTTTTTTTCTCCGGATTGGTAATTCTGTTAATCCTTTTTGCTCCGGGCTGGGTGTTTCTTATGGAGTGGGTTGCTATTGCCTCCCATTCCCTGTTGTTAGGAAAGTACAGATCTACCTTTGCGCCTTCCTCCGGTATGCAGTATATGCCCTTGGTCTCAATGGCATAGGTAAAGAAACAGTCCTCACCTGTAAGCTTTCCTGTCCCTTCATATTCCTCATCTATGTCAAGGGTTAAGGCTATCTCATTTGCTCCCCGTGCGGTTACGGTTCCGGGCAGGTATGCTCCTTTCAGGTGTGGATTTTCCTTATAAGTGGTCTTTACCGCGTGGGGCATTCTTGCCACATAATCATAGCTTACTTCTCCCATGTCAGAGTAGGCTTCCATATGTGTTATCTGAAGCTCTGCTCCGTTTATATGCAGCCGCATTCCGCATGGGTAGTACTCCTTCAATGTAAATGCCTGTAGTGTATATTTCATTTCATCCGGATACTCTATGATTCCCTTTTTTGCCTGCATGCCCTTCGGTGAATTATCCTTTTTGGCAAGAGAGAAGCTGTCATCTCTGTTTGAGTAATCGACGGCACATTCCTGCAGCCTTCTTTCCGTAACTATGTTTTTTACCTCTATAAAGCGATCCGTCCTGTGGCTGCTTTTTCCGAGCTCAAGCAGAGGTGCTGTTGCTGCCGGCTCGGCTTTCAGAGTGGCTTCAAACAGGCTTGTAAGTCTTTTTAGGAACTCCCAGTCGGTTTCCTTATACTGTATCATCGGATATTTTACAGGCATGTCAAGACCTATATTGTCCGTCATGTCCGCTCCCGGGTATTCTGACAGTATTGCCTTTACAATGTCTGCGTATGTAATTCCCTGTTTAAAAAAGCTTCTGTTTTTCTTTTTTATATCAAGGGCTGCCGTTGCTCCGCAAGCCTTCAGGTAAAGGTAATGGATTCCTTCCTCCTGTGCAAATCGGATGTTGGCTGTGTATCCGCTGAATATGATTGTACCCTGCTCATCCTTAAGTATCAGCGGTGTCTTTGCTCCTGCCTCTTTAAGCATGGCTTCTCTTACTTCGTCCTCTGCCATGGCTTTGAGCTCTACTGTCGGGTGTTCTCCGTATGCAGTTATAAATGAGAATTCGCATATATGCTGCAATTCATATGGGTATTCGAATTGAATTCTGTTGTAGTGTAGATTCATGTTGTGTATCCCCTTTATTTATGACTTGAACTGGCTTCTTGGAATCCGCCATTTTCTGCAGCAGCTGCTTCTGCGGCTTCGTTAGCTTCTACCGCTGCCGTCACATAATTAGTAATATACTGGTTATATTCATTAGAGCTCATAAGCTGACCATTAAAATAAATACATGGAACATCTCCCTTATTCTCCTCTGTAACCGCAGTTCCTTCAAAGCTATCGTAATTAATCTCAAATTTACTTTCCTTAGCAACATATTCTGTTGCATTACCGCCATCCATTACTTCTGCATATGCACCATTTATTAGCGCTTCTGTATCCGTTACTGATGCCTGTATTACCGGAGTGCCATTCTTATATGCTGACTTAATAGTATCCATATTATTTACATATTGCTGATATGCGGCTTCATCCTGAAAACCGTATATTAATGCCTGTGTTCTCATATCAGCCAATACATCTACTGTTGTTGACATGTCGCTCTGTAATTGTGTTTTTTCTGCAATCTGTGCTTCAAGTGCTGCCCGTTGTTGGGCATCCGTACAATTCTCCAGCTGTTTATTAAGCTCGTCAATATGTGCATCCAATGCCTCCATGTTTCTTACAGTCGGCTCAGGATATTCGTCTCCCGCATGCCATTGTGAGAAATCAGTAACGCTATGCTGTTCAAGAGTTGCATTCTCTTGTCCGTCTTCTATTATTTGTATGACTCCGCCACCTCTGGCACATACAAGCGAACAACCTGAATTAAGTGCCTGCTTGCCATTTATCTGTAATTTGTCAGTTCCTCCCGACCACCTACAGCCTGCTTCTATCAGCGGATGACATACAACCGTCACACCTTCATACACATCCTTACTGTAACCGTGATATTTATCATCCTTATCTTCTGATTCGTCCATACCAAATATACTCTCTACCTTATTAGCCAGAAATGATATTCCATCCATCATATAATCCAGAAAATTCTTATCATCCTCAACCTTCTTCATAACAGCCTTAACAGCCTCTAAACGTTCCGGATTATCCATGCTGCTGCAAAAGCCAAATGCCTTAATATTAGTCTGCACCTTAGTATCCTCTGTAGTCATAATCGGCATATCATGCATATAGGTTCCATGACATTTATCCAGTGTTAGTCTCGCCAGACGGCTTCCAAAGTTACAGTAAGCCTGTGCACCATGAAGTACATAGCTGTAGCTTTGCTGCAAACTCTCTTCCGCGGTTGATACATTCATATCATTTTTATTCTCAGACATATTATTCTCCCTTATATTCTCTACTGCCAAATATTCTATTTGCTTTCTACATGCGTAAACTTAATTCCAAAGCTTCCCCTTCTAAGCAACGATTCTGCCACATCAAGGGATACTATCATATACGCCGGACCAATCCCTGCAACCTTAAATAACGCTCTGTCTTCAAGCTTTGTTTTATCAAGAACAAGCCTCTTAATACTCTTATCCGGATAAAACTCCGTCAGTTCATGGAGGCACTCTATTCTATCCACTAATGTAACATGATAACTCTGGACACTTTGTTTAGCTCTGTTAATTAATGATACTGCCTTATAGACCGCCTCCTCATCATACATGTCTAAAACCTCTTTTACCTTTTCAGAAACCATGTATAAGGGAGCTTCAATTATCTCCGGATATGCACTTCCATCATTTTCTATGGTATATAATGCGGTATGTTCTTTAAGTCTGGATGCGTGTGATGTATCATACTCTATTGAGGCATTGTCCGGAAACTCTTTTATAATCACTCTGTTATGAATTCTTTTATCCGCTTCCATAATATAATATTCCATCGTTTACCTGCACCTTTCAATTAATCTGCAATCCATATAACCGCTTCACTCTGTTCTCTGGTAAGCTCAAGCTTATTTTTCCATATCATATCTATTATCGTATGCTGCATATCAGCATCCGTCCAATCAATATTGTCCAATACAGCACCTCTGAAATCACAGCCTGCAAGATATGCACCAACAAATTCCACATTCTTAAGGCTTGCATTTCTAAAAGATACAGGTACAAACATTATATTATCCCCGTCCTCGTTATACGCCGGAATATCAAGGCGACAGCCTGCAAAGCTCACATTCTCAAGCCTGCTATTACTAAAATCTGCACCTTGCAGCGTACACATATTAATTGCACAATCCTGTATACGGCAATTCTGCCAATCCGACAGCATAGCCTTACAAAATACCAGCTCAGCATTATTAATCTCAACATCCCTAAAGCTGCTAAACTGAAAATTCCTAAATCCAATCCTGCCATCAGCTATACTGTACTTAGAGAAATCATATAAAACATAATCTGATTTATTAAAATCCTCCTCAACCGGGTCTCTCATTAAATCAGCCAATACATCTTTATCCACAGCTTTACCGGCACTGTCCTTATAGAGAATAAAGCTCTTACCTCTTCTTTCTCCTAATGTCACACGAAAGCTTTCAGTCCTATCAAGCTTATCAAGCTGTCCTGCTATATCTCTATCATGAAATGCCCATATTCCCAGCATATACAGATATGGTATCTGCTTTGCCAGTTCTTCTATATACAGACTGTCGCAATCTGCCGGTGTCAGAACATTTAGATATTTCTGTGCTTCTTTATATAACGCCTCCCTATATTCTTCCATAGCTTCAAAAAGCCACTTCATGTCAAACATCGTGCTATAACTCTGTCTGTCATATGCTCCATCCTTGCCTTGTGCCTCCACAAGCCACTTATATGTACCATCTGCAAAATGGGCTCTTAAATAAGCAAAATGTATGCACCCTATCGCAAACTGCTCTGTCTGCTGCTCTCCTGCTGTAACAATATCCTTTAACGCCTTAGCTAAACATAGCTTAAACTCTTCCCTGCCTTCAACAATCCTGTCATAGCATGCTTTTCTCATTTTTCTAAGGATGATATCAGCTTCGTTATTTTGAAATTTAACTATTGCCTCTTCTCGCTTCATAGTCACTCCCTTAATTCTCTACTACATATTCACCTGTAAGTCTGGTATTTCCATCCGACATCATTTCGATTGTTCCTGACTGACCACTTATCTTTATATTCTCTGAAGCAAATAAACTGATATTGTGTGCTGCACATATATTAACATCATTATTTGCCTTAAAGCTTATGCTTCCGGCACCACTGATTGTTATATTTCCTTCATTATCAAGTGATATAAGCGAACGACCGTCATCTGCATTAATTGTAATGCCTTGCGGTGTAAGCCTTAATTCCTTATTATCTGCCGTCCTCAAATACGTTACCTCAGGATCAGCCATTCTGTCTGCGCCGTCCGCTCCCTGCTCATGGCTGTATACCGAACTGATGGCAAAACACTTCTTTTCATCCACATCCGGAAAATATACTCTTACAATATCACCCTTTTCAGGCATACAATACCATCCGCTTCCATCCGGCGATGCTGCTATTGTTGAGTATGTAAACTCATATTCCGAATTTTCTTCTGTATCCATATCAAGCTGCAGCCGTACCTTGTCTCTAACAGATTCAACTACCCGTGCATTAACGGATAAGCCCTGCAGGCGTTCATTATACATTTTTTTCTGTAATAAACCATATTTTGTGCAAAGACGATAATTTGCTACAACAAGGGCATCCTGCATTTCGTAAACGGCTTCTTTTATATATAATTCTCTTCCTTCACAGGTAACCATATCTCCAATATTAAGAATACGATATGAGCTTACATCATACACCAGATAATCACTTTCGCATATATCCTCTAAATGATTAGCCAAATCAACCTCATAATCTCTTACCTTTTTCTCATAGTGACATGTAATTGCATCAATATCCCCTCTTTTATTACCTGATGCACCAACAACAAATGACGGAATAGCCGATGCCATATTAGGATACAGTCCCAGGTTCTTATGAGATGCCAGACGTCTGATATACTCCCAATCTGTCTCTTTATACTGAATGCTGATTTCTCCCATGCTCGAATGACATAATCTCCCATCTGTTCCGTATGCAAGCATGGCATTATTTCTTTCTGCCGTCTGCGACATTATATCTGAATAGCTGTTTGTAATATTCTGATGCGAGCCGCTTTTCTTTGAAATGTCCATACTATAGGTATTGCTTAAAGCAGTCAGCTCAAACCTCTCTAAGCCTTCATGCTTATAGAAGCGTATTTCCATAATCACACCCTGAAAAAAGGCTATACCTTCCTCCGATATGCCAACCAGACTTATTCCTATTGGCATTCCTACGAGTGTACTCATAATGGTATTCTCTCCCCTGCCCTCTTCCATAAGACCTGTAAGCTTCAATTTTGCATGCTCGTTAATTTTGCTTTCAATACGCAATTCGTCCAAGGTCATTATTGGAATTCCGGTAATTTCTATATTAGAATAATTAACCGGCTCTATCTTTCTTTTTATAATGTCACTTTTTATATTGGTACTCACGTTTATATTAGTTATCATCTTTCAATCCCTCTGCTACTCTCCGTGTATTAATAAAGTACTTCTTATTGCCTTAATAATCGGCTTCCAGTATTTTTCTTCTGAATGGTCATAATTAACAACAATTTGTGTTTGTCCATACGGTCCCATAACAAACCACATATTCTGATGTATATTAACCATTCCTGTAAGCGTGATAAAATCCAAATACATCACCTTATATCCATCCACCATCTGTGCGCCTTCTTCAAGCCATTTAAACTGAACCTTTCTAAGATTCTTCATCATATTTTCCTTATATACACTAAGAGGCTCAAATGCTGCTTTTTCATCCGTTGTAACTATATTACATGAAAATCCCAGCTCTTCATTGGCTGATTTAAAAACAGTATTGTCATCATGCTGGATTACAATCCCTTCATCCGGTAGCTGTATTGTAAAACGTCCATCACATACTGAATATTCACTAAAAGAAAATGTCCTGTCAAATATACTGCACTGCCCCTCCAAAATGCCCTGCTTTATTGCCTCTTCATCCAACTGTGCCTCTAATTCCTTATCAAGCTGTGCCTGCATTTCTGCCTGTCTTTTTAAACGCTCCTGCTTAAAAGCTTTCGCTATATCTTCATCCATATATGCCATAATAATTACGTCCTTTCTGTCTATAATACATTTTCTATGTAATAATCATTCTTCGCTCTCTGTTAAGCATCCTACGACTATCTTCATTTGAAGAATTAAGGATTTCACACAAATACTTATGTATCTGTTCATTCGTCATATTTTTTTGTCCTGTATTAAGCTTATGGTTAATATATAATATCAGACTCTTCCTTGATACCTGTTCCCCTCTGATACACTCCAAAGCAAATGCTGTATCGTAAGAATCCGTAAGCATTCTTTTTAGCATACCTTCACCAAATGCAGTCGTAATTATCGGATTAATTGTTTCCTCATTAACAGCCGCATATGGAGCATGCACTATATTAATTGTATTATAATCAGTTGAATAATCCTCCAAGTCCCTATAGCTGCTTCTTAGACTCGCACCATTCTGATACCTGAAACGACATAACTCCATTTCATTATCTCTTATAGTATTATCCTTATTAATCACTATGTCTGTAGACCGCTTTCTTTCGCCATCTTCTATCCGCTCTTCAAAAAACACAATCTTTACATAATGTAAGCTGCTATCTATACCACTTAATGAAAGCAATAAATCTTGCTCCATATAATACATTCGACCTTGATATAACACCAAACCTCTTCCTATCTCAAGCTCCTCACCCTGCGACCTGATATCAAAACCTGATATAATGCCATTACTGTATTTTGTATATACAAGCTCCAGCATTTTTCTGGTTCCTAATATTCCATCATTCAATGCTTGCGCCCGTAAAACTGTATGCTTTTCAAATATTGGTTCATTTCCATTTAACATTGCCACTTCACCTCTAGTACAATTCTATCTCATCAAGCAACATAGTATTATCTATTCCTATAACACCAAAATGCTTCTCCCAGAAAATCTCTGCTTTTGTGCCAACCGGGAGAAAAATATTAACTAATGCATCTATTTTCTTTTGGGTCAATCGGCTTTTTTTAATGCTCGGATATAACAAAATATACTTATTCTTATACTCATACATATATCCATCCGGGAACATATACCTTATACACATCCGAAAAACAGCCATATTATCTCCATTTGCGTACAGCTTAACAATCTGGGAAATAATATATTGCTGCTCCTTTTTTGTAAATACCTCGAACTCTTGTCTGCATTTATCCGACAGTACATTATTTTCAAGCTCCTTAATAAGACATTCTCTAAAAAAAGCCTCTTTTGTCATCCCTGTTATACGTTCTATATTCTGTACCTCATGTATCCAGCAATCAAAAATAAATTCCTTAAGCTCCCACAATATGTTTTCATTTTCTACTGCCAGAAGCTTTCCAAATATATCTCCATATCGGATTAGGTGGTTGACCTCCACAGTCCTTAAACCCTTTGGATTATCGGACTCATTATTCTGAACATAACATTCTGAATAAGGCGATGCAGTCCTTGCCGGCACAAATTTAATTCTATCGCTATTAATCCCTTCCGCTTCTGCCTTAATCAGATATTCACATGTACTATACATATCTGCTCCATTTCTCTAACTATTTCAATACAGCTGTCACATCAAATGCCGGAAAGCTGTCTCTTACAGCTTCAACCAAAAAATCCATTATATCTTCCGTAATATATTTTTCATAAGCCTCCGGTTCAAATTGTAAAATAAGCTTATTTCCATCCGTTGCTTCATAACCCAGATATCTGATATATCTGCCAACCTCAAAACCATTTATAAGTCTTTGAAGTTCCCATTCAGTCTGTACAATCTGACTCCCTCTGAATAATCCATTCCACATTGTATCTCTCATTGTATTAGATATAATAGGATACTTGGTACTGTTCTGGTTAAAAACTATTTTTTTAATTTCCAACGCATGGAATTTTTCAGTTTTATTATCCTTAGAAAATACACTTATCTTTCCATTATATCTTGTTACATATCCATCAGCATTATCTCCCGGATAAAACAACCATTTTCCCTCTCCTGATGGCTCAAAATCATATCTATAATACACACTATCTGTCTGCATCACCGGAAAGCTCTTACTGCCTACTGCGATATTTCTGATATTCCATACCGGAAACACATTGTTGTATATCTTCCCTTGAAGCTCACCATAGCTGCATTTATAGCCTTGAATATTTTTTGCGCTTATCTCTGCATCTACAATGGGAATCACTTTATAAAACCGCTTTAAGCAACCAGTATTAACTAAATGGTATGGTATTTGATTATACACACATACCCTTCTATATTCATCTATCAGCTCCAAATATGTATTGTCTGCTTCCAGTCTGAATTTACATTCCCTAACCCCTTCATCGGTCTGGATTTCCCCTTCAAAGCACTTACTCTCAATTCCTCTCATCTGTTCTTTATCTGCTGCTATCCATATACGGGCAAGCCCTTGCTTACAGATATCTTCTGTGCTTATTATATTACTAATTAAACACTCTTCTTCCATTGGATAGAAGCACTCTTTAAGCCTGTCATACTCCTCTTTATCACATATTGTTATAGCCACATCCATATAATCAGGATATTGAATTATTTCTTGCATAAGATTCTCTTTTAACTGCTGAATCTGCTGCTCATAATATGCACTCATTTTCGGAAAAACCTCTTCCAGCAGCAGTTCTGCCACTTGTCTGCTTTCCCCTGATAAGTTGGTTCCTATTTTTCTTCTTAACTCTTCTCTTGTCATACTATCTGCATTCAACCTTCCTGAACATAATCTTTATATATTACATTATAAAATAGCTAATATTATCCCCTCTATAGTTGAAATAACCATTTTCATGGCTGTTTCCAATACATGTCCTACGAATTTTGCAAATCTTTTTTCAAAACCACATTGACTTTATTGTAGCATATATCCAATACATTCACATCTGCTATTTAGAATTAAAAAAGCAGTACTTACTTCGCATGTTTTAAAAAAAAGCCTCCAACTGTTCACTTTTATTGTTCTAACAGTTGGAGGTCTGTTTGCATGTATTTTATTAAAAAGGTTTTCACACGCATAAAAACACACCTCTTTCGCAACAAAAA
>JAZQLB010000032.1:0-15436 GCA_045542475.1 Lachnospiraceae bacterium
AAGATTTGTCTGGCTCGAAATGCTTAAGATATCATTAGTAAGCTCCTGAATTCTCTTAACACTATTACTCTCCTTAACTGATGCTTCAAGCTCCTCCTGTATATTGTTAATTACCTTAGTTGCATTATCCTTGCTGTTAAGAACATTACCTCTCATCTCTTCAACACGGCTCTTAAGCTCTGTAATAGTATCAACACTACTGTCAGCACTGGTACTGATATTCTTTGCCTGATTAAGCACATTGGTACTTCCGTTAGCAATCTGCTGTATAGTTGCAGACATCTCTTCCATACTTGCTGCCAGCTCCTGAGTCGCAGAAGAAACATTAGTTACGCTGTTATTGGATTCTTCAACCTCATTAGTAACCACCTCAAGAGAATTTAACATTAAGTCTGCATTATCCCTCATGGTAATCATATTATTCTGTAAAAGCTCGACAAAACCATTAATGCCTGATGCAAGCTGTCCCAGCTCATCATTACTCTTAACATTAACTCTTACTGTAAGGTCGCCTTCATTATTCTTAATGCTGTTTACAATCTCATCCAGCTTATTACTTACCTTCTTTGTCGGCACAGCAATCATTCTAAGCGAAACAATAATCGCTATCACCGTGATTATAAGTGCAATCACAACAAGAATAATATCGAATATATAGGTTCCTTCAATCTTAATGTCAATTCTCTCTAACAGATAATTTATCTCATCTGTCAGCTCTGCTACACCCGCCGTTCCCGCTGTAAGCTCCTCGTATTCCATTACTGAAGAATTAAGAGCCTTATTATAGCCGCTCAATGTAGCATATGCTGCCAGATTAAGTACGCACATTAAAGCGGTTATTAGTCCAAGAACAAGCAATATTACTATTATTTTTCCTGATATACTTGATTTACGTTTCTTCATAGGTTCCCTCCCATACATAAAAATATTCTCTCCATAGAATTGTTTAACAATTCTTTGTTTCCAATATATTTTAGCACACATTTTATCCAACTGCAACAAAAGAGAGAAACTTTTTTCAACAAAAATATCAAAAAGAGCCTACAGTTCCGCCTCGTTATTATGACGCGCCTGTACGCTCTTTAAAATCATATTATTCTAAACAATTTTTTGGCATTATCAGAAGTAATTCTAATAACCTCTTCCTCGCTTACATTTTTAAGCTCAGCAATTTTCTCCACCACATACTTAAGATTAAGAGAAGAATTCCTCTTGCCCCTGTTCGGCACAGGAGTAAGGTATGGGCTATCCGTCTCAATAACCAGCTGTGACAATGGCATCATTTCCACGGTTTCAACCAGCTTCCTCGCATTCTTATAGGTAACAACGCCGCCTATACCAAGATAAAAGCCATTATCAAGATACTTCTTAGCCATATCCGGCGAATAAGAAAAGCAATGAATAACGCCCTGCAAATTCTTATATTCAGAAGACAGCATTATATCCTCCGTCTCCTTTGCCGCCTCCCTGCTATGGATTATTACAGGCTTATTAAGCTCCTTTGCCAAATCAAGCTGGCGGATAAACCATTTCTTCTGCCACTCAGGCTCCGGCTCGTTCCAGTAGTAATCAAGGCCGATTTCACCAATGGCAACGATTTTTTCATTCTTAAGAGTCTGCTCTTTAATATACTGTATGAATTCCTCGTTAAGCCCCTCTGTCTCTGTAGGGTGTATGCCTAATGTGCCATACATAAAATCATGCTTAGCCACCATGCCAACAATGGCATCTATAGAAGCCATGGATGCCCCCACATCAACCACATAATCAATTCCATTTTCTTTAAAGGAAGCTAAAAGCGCCTCCCTGTCCTCATTAAATGCCTCATCATCATAATGGGCATGCGATTCAAAAATTCCCATCTTCTTTTCACCTATATTATCTCTCTGCCCAGAATAAAACTTAGAACTGCTTAGTCGGCGTATTCTGCCGGCTTAGCAGTTCTTTTTATTCTCTATCCTATTGAAGCTCCGCTTGGCATATTCTTTTCTGATGTAAGGAGTGAGAGATTACCCTCTGCATCCTCTGCACATAAAAGCATACCCTCTGACATAATTCCTGCAAGCTTAGCAGGCTTAAGATTAGTAACTACAACTACCTTCTTGCCAACCATTTCCTCTGCTGAGTAATGAGCCTTAATGCCTGATACAATCTGGCGTACCTGGCTGCCAATCTTAACCTGTGAGCAAAGAAGCTTCTTAGACTTTGGAACCTCCTCACATTTAATGATTTCACCAATCTGTAACTGAACCTTGAAGAAATCATCAATGGTAATCTCAGGAAGTGCCTCTACATCAATGCCATCTTCTGAGCCGGACTCTGCCTGTGCATCAGCCGCAGACTCTGAACCCTCTGCTGCCTTAACTGCTGCAAGCTGCTTCTCCTGAATGACTGCAACCTTTTCCATTACCTCTTTAACATCAAGTCTTGCAAAGAGAATCTCAGGTGCATCTGTAACCTTAGTGCCTGAAGAGAATTTACCAAACTCATTAAGAGCCTCAAGACCTCTAGGCTGTGCATTAAGCTGCTTTCTAATCTTTTCGGCTGTCTCAGGCATAAAGCTCTCTAAAAGCTCTGTACCAATTAAGATACCCTCTACAAGATTATAAAGTACTGTCTCAAGTCTCTCCTTCTTAGTCTCATCCTTTGCAAGAGCCCAAGGCATTGTCTCATCAATATACTTGTTACATCTCTTAAATACATTGAAAATCTCAGTAATGGCATCAGCCACACGAAGCTCCTCCATCTTAGCATTTGCCTTGCCAACTGCTGCAAGAACTGTAGCCTTAAGGTCTTCATCAACCTCCTCTGCCACACCTGCATTATTAACCACGCCGCCAAAATATTTATTTGACATTGAAATTGTTCTGTTTACAAGATTACCAAGTGTATTGGCAAGCTCTGAATTAAGTCTCTCAACTAAAAGCTCCCATGTAATAACACCATCATTTTCAAATGGCATCTCATGAAGCACGAAGAAACGAACCGCATCAACTCCGAATAACTCCACAAGGTCGTCTGCATAAATCACATTTCCCTTAGATTTACTCATCTTGCCGTCACCCTGTAATAACCATGGATGTCCGAAAATCTGCTTTGGAAGCGGAACATCAAGAGCCATAAGCATAATTGGCCAATAAATAGTATGGAAACGTAAAATATCCTTTCCAATAAGATGTAAATCAGCAGGCCAGTACTTATTATAAAGCTCGCCATGATTGCCATCCACATCATAACCAAGTCCTGTAATGTAGTTACTTAACGCATCAATCCATACATATACAACATGTCTGTCATCAAAATCTACAGGAATGCCCCACTTAAACGAGGTTCTTGATACGCAAAGATCCTGTAAACCTGCAAGAAGGAAATTATTCATCATCTCATTCTTTCTTGACTCCGGCTGAATAAACTCTGGATGTGTATTAATATGCTCAATAAGTCTGTCAGCATACTTACTCATCTTAAAGAAATAAGCCTCTTCCTTAGCAGGCTTACACTCACGTCCACAGTCAGGACACTTGCCATCAACTAACTGTGATGTGGTAAAGAAGGACTCACAAGGAGTACAATACATACCCTCATAATGTCCCTTATAAATATCGCCCTTATCATAGAGCTTCTTAAAAATCTTCTGAACCTGCTTCTCATGGTCCTCATCTGTAGTTCTGATAAACTTATCATAAGATGTATTCATCAAATCCCAGATTCTCTTAATCTCATCAGCAACACCATCAACAAATACCTTTGGTGTTACGCCTGCTGCCGCAGCCTTCTCCTCAATCTTCTGACCATGCTCGTCAGTTCCAGTCTGGAAGCGCACATCATACCCCTGAAATCTCTTATATCTTGCAATACTGTCTGCAAGTACGATTTCGTAGGTATTACCGATATGTGGCTTGCCTGAGGTGTAGGCAATGGCTGTTGTGATGTAGTAAGGTTTGTTTGTCATTTCATCAATCTCCTTTTCCTGAAAAAATAAAAGTCCTCCATACGCATCCAAAGATGCATATGGAAGACGAATCATCGTGGTACCACTTCCGTTTATCCGTTCCTCACGAAACGAACCTCATAGCGTTCAATCAAACGCTGTCGCTATAACAGGCGAGCCTGTCGCAGCCTTAGAATTTTTAATCAAAATTCCTCGGTACGCCACTCCGGAGCCATGTTCGATATACCGCACCTTCCTGCTCTCAGCAAATGCAGGTTCTCTGTAAAGGATTCATATATCTACTCTTTCCTTCTTAGTGTTTGTATATATTATTTCCAATTGTTACTTAGATTAACACAGGATTTTGGGAATGTCAAATATATTTGAGGAATCCGTTCATGTTTTACTCCGTTTCTGATATTGTAAGTATTTACAATTTTGTCTTGTGTTCTCTTCATTTATTCGTTATAATATAGTCAGATAACTAGCTTTAGAATTTGACACAAGGAGATTTGTATGGATTACTCAATTATTGATAAGTACATTGATGAGCTGCTTGAAAAGAGCACTCCTGACAAACCAATCTGGAATATTGAGAAGATTATGCAGGGACTTAAGTCTACCTGGAATTATATTGACGGATGCATGATTAAGGCTTTACTTGAGATGTATTCTATTACTAAGAATGAAAAGTATTTTAAGTTTGCTGATGATTTCATTGACTACCGTGTTCGTGAGGACGGCACTATCGATGGCTATGATGTATCAGAGCTTAACATTGATAATGTTAATGCAGGTAAGACCCTATTTGAATTATATGACCTTACAGGCAAGGAGAAATATCGTAAGGCAATCGACTTAATTTACAGCCAGATTAAGCTTATGCCTAGAACAGAAGAGGGCAGCTTCTGGCACAAGAATATTTATCCTGATCAGGTATGGCTTGATGGTCTGTACATGGGACAGCCATTCTATATGGAATATGAGACACGCTTTAATGACAAAAAGAATTATGATGATATCTTCTTACAGTTTAGAAATGTTGTTAAGAACCTTAAGGACCCTACAACAGGACTTTATAAGCATGCCTATGACCACTCAAGAAAGATGTTCTGGTGTGACCCTGTTACCGGTCTTTCACAGAACTACTGGTTAAGAGCTCTTGGCTGGTACACAATGGGTCTTCTTGATACCATTGATAAGGCTGATAAGAGCCACCCTGAGGTAGATTTCTTAAAACAGACCTTTGTTGACCTTATGGATGCCATGCTCAAGTATCAGGACGAGAGCGGTATGTGGTATCAGGTTGTTAATTTCGGCGGAATTAAGCCTAACTACCTTGAGACCAGCGGTAGCTCAATTATGGCATATGCACTTTTAAAGGGTGTTCGTCTTGGTTTCCTTCCTGAAAGCTATGCAGAGTATGGTAAGAAGGCATTTAACGGAGTATGCGAGAAGTATCTTACATCTGAGAATGGCGAGATGCATCTTGGCGGTATTTGTCTTGTAGCCGGACTTGGCGGCAAGCAGATGCGTGATGGTACCTTTGAGTACTATATGTCAGAACCTATTGTTAAGGATGATGCTAAGGGTGTTGGACCATTCCTTTTGGCTTATACTGAGCTTTTACGTCTTAATAAGTAATATTTTTAGAGAAGTCTTTTTAAGGCTTCTCTTTTTTTTCATATACCGGACGAAAAAAGGAGAGGGCAGGTGAGTGGGATTTCGGAGGCTGTTCTGCGAATGTAAGTTTTTCTAAATGCTTTGCTTTTAGGTTTTGGCTATAGTCGGGACCGGCTGCGTAGACACCATCCATGGTGTCACTTGCCTTTGCCGGCATCCATGCTGGCAATCCCTACACTCTCGGTTGGCAAAGCATTAAGAAAAACTAACATTCTCCGCAATGCCCCCGAAATCCCCCTCACCCGCCCTCTCCTTTTTTCTGGTTATCACAAAATATACGCATAAATGATTCTTAAATTACTTGATTACATTGACGGAAAAGGTGCAATGGACTAGAATAAATAGTGTTGAAATGGAGGTTTTTATGAAAGGTCAGTCGAAGAAGATTTTTTACATAGTGCTTATATTGTTTATTGGTTTGCTTATTCCTTTGTATGCGGTTGGGATGTATGCCCATCCTAGTGTGGATGATTATTATTATGGAGCGGAGACTGCTAAGGTCTGGAAAGAAACAGGGTCGTTTATGGAGGTTATGAAGGCTTCTATGAATGAGATGGTCCGGACTTATTATGACTGGCAGGGGAATTTTTCAGCGATATTTTTGATGAGATTGCAGCCGGGGATTTTTGGGGAAGATTGTTATTTTCTGACTAGTGTTATTCTGATTAGCAGTTATGTAGTATGCTCATTATTTTTCTTTTATACCATGCTTAGGAAGTTTATGGCAGCAGGTAGGTATACTGCCGGAATAATCAGCATGGGGATTACCTTTGTATCCATGCAGCTTACGCTGGTACCTAGCGATGCCTTCTATTGGTTTAATGGGTCGATCTATTATACGTTTTTCTATTGTATGATGCTGTTGTTATTTGGACTTATGGCGTATATTCCAAAGGGTAAGAGTTATTTTGCATTACTTCCGTTATGCACCTTTATCTCATTTGCTATTGGAGGAAGTAATTTTGGTACGGCATTGTTTACAGCTATTATACTGGTATTGATTAGCGGTATTTGCATTTATTTATATGTAAAGAAAAAAGATATGAGCATTTGGACTATAATTGCGAATGCTATTATTACGATTGCGTGTCTGGCTGGTCTGATAATCAGCATCACCGCTCCCGGAAATACAATCAGGCAGCTTTCCGTTGGCGGAAGCACGGGACTGGTTAAAACATTTTTATTTACCTTTGCGTATGGCGGATATAGTCTGGCAGACGTGCTTTCCTCACCTTGTATTGTGTTCTTTGTTATGCTGATTCCGGTATTTTACCAGCTTGCTAAGAGGACCCATTATTCCTTTAAATATCCTTTGTTTGTGCTGATATTTACCTTTGGTTTGTATTGTTCAACTGGAACTCCGGTATTCTATGCACAGGGACTTAGAATTCCATATAGACTTATGAACATTATATATTTTAGTGCTTATTCATTTATCGGATTTAATCTGCTGTATTTCTGCGGATGGGTTAGCAGAAAATATGGGAATTCAAAAGCTGTTATAGCACTTGAGGAATTATTTGGAAATATTAAAAAAGACGGAAAGAAGCTTATGTGGGCACTTTGTATATGCCTGTTTGCGTTCCTGGTTACATGTATAGGACTAATTGAGGTTAACGAATCAGAGTCCGGTGGCGCAAGCTTTTCTAATATGCCATTATCCATGTCCGCAACTTATGCACTGATTAGCGGTGATGCTGCCGAATATGATGCCCAGCTGAATTCAAGAGCTGAATATCTGGCAAGCACAACCGAGGAGCATGTAGCACTTGTGCCATTATCGGTGTATCCTGAGCCAATTTTCCATACAGAGATAACTACGGATGCGGCGCATTGGAAGAATGCACATCTGGCGTTGTTTTATGATAAGCATAGTGTATGGCTGGTTGAGGAATAATTCATGTGCTTCTCAATATTATTTTGTTGATAATATCCATTAAGTAAAGCCTACTGCTTTATTTCCACGCAGTAGGCTTTATTAGCTTAATTATCTGATTATCGGTATATACACATCCATTTTCTCCTGTTTCACAGCCCCAAAGAAAACGCCTTCTTAACCTATCCCAGAACACATCGCAAAAAGCCCCTATTCCACTCTATACCGCTCCTATATCAATCACTTCCATAGCAGCCTCAACCTGCTCATTTACATCGTCACTCTGCCATTCCTTATAATAATTCAGACACCTGCACATATATGTGGTTCCCTCCTCTACAAAGGTTTTTCTAAAATGCACATGACCGCATATTGCATACTCTACCTTATATCTCTTGCAAAGCTCATACAATTTCTCACTTCCAAGAAACGCATTAAAATAGCTCCAGTCCTGCCAATCCTCAGGAACTGTAAATGCCCTATGTGAAAGCATATGAGTCATAAGAATTATTTTCTTTCCCGGATACTTTAATATCTCCTCTTCCAGCTTATCTACAAACCAGCCACATCTGTTTTCATTATCATTTGACCATGTGTTAAATATGGAATCCTGCCATGTACGCCCATTAATGGACTGCTTGTCAAAATCAGCCTTAGAATATTGCTTATTTCCAAAGCTATAGTCATACCAGCCGGCATCTCCGATAATGGCATAATCGCCTACTTCATAGCTCTTTCCTGATAAACAGTGCTCATCCTCACAGAACAGCTTATATATTTCGTCATTATCTGCATATTCCTTTTCCTTATTCCACAAATCATGATTGCCGGGAACGTACAAAACCTTGGCGCCGCTGGCTTCTTCAAGCCCTTTAACTGCCTCTATAGACTGCCTTGGGTAAGAGGTTATATCCCCTGCAATTAAAATCAGCTCCACCGAATTCTTTTTAACATATTGGACTATTGCCCCCAAAACGTCATAATCCTTATTCACATCAATATGTATATCCGATATTATTGCTGTACGCATACTATCTCCTCCTTCTAAAAGAAGCTGATTCAAATAGAACCAGCTTCCAATATTTATTATATAATTACTTATTCTTAATCAGCTCCGACCTCTCGCCTACACCATACAAGTCCAGCTCATGCAGTGCCCTTGTGGCACAGATATAAAGTATCTGCTTATGATACTCACTATAATAATCCGCCTTATCAACATTGATAACATGCACACCATCAAACTCCAGACCCTTTGCCAGATAGAATGGAGCCACCACAACCCCCGTCTTAAAACGGTCTGTATATTTGGTAAGGACTGTTACATTATCCTCGCCAAGCAGACCCTTTAACTTATCCCCAAAAGCAATAGATTCTGCCTCCGTTTTACACAATACTGCAATTGTCTCCATGCCCTCTGTGGATAATTGTGTGCTAATATTCTCTGCAACTGCATTAAGCTGTTTCTCCTGCGAATTATACAACACATAAACAGGCTCACTTCCATGTCTCTCAAAGAACTCCACATCCGTAATCCCTGCAATATCCGCCGCAAATGAGGCAATCTCAACAGTCGAACGATAGCTCTTATTAAGGATAATACGCCTTGCTTCTTTCCCAAGTATTCTTGGCAGGAACTCAAGCACCTGCGACTTTCCGTTATCCACAGTCTGCTCCTTATCACCAAGAATGGTCATCGGACATTTAAATATCCATCCAATAATGCAATACTGCAAATATGAATAATCCTGCATTTCATCAATTATAAGATGCTTAATCTTTCTGACACTGCCTGCTCCCATAAGAAGATACTTAAGATACAGCAGAGGATACACATCCTCATACCCTATCTGCCTTGTCTCCATATTAACAGGCTCCTCGCCTATGCTCTCAAGGAAATCACTATATATCCTAAGTACATCCTTAGTCTCATACAATGCATCGAACTTAGACTGGACGATAGCCAACTCAAGCTCGTCTAATTCCCTGCCCACAAGAGTAGCATACTCATCCACCACATACTCACAGATTGCCTCCATTCGCTTAAACAATGGAATATCCGGAAGCTTCTCATAGAAAAGCGTGGCAATGCTGTTGGCATCCTTCTCAAGCTTCTTATACTTTACATCCTTAAAATTCATAAGCTCATACTCAAGGTTAAGCACATAGGAATTAATCGCCTCCGCAAATTCCTTACTGCCTCGCTCCATAAGAAGCTGCTGCTTATTATAGGCATAAGCAGTTCCCTCATGAGTAAGCACATCCTCAATAAAATCATAATGGCTCTTAAAGGAAGCAATCCCTCTAAGCTCCTTCTCCGCAAAATCATCAAAGGTCATCTCGCTTATATTTTCCTCGCCAAGCTCTGGCAGAATATGAGAAATATAATCCGCAAAAATATCATTTGGAGAGAGAATAAGCACCTGAGATGCCTGCATCTTGTCCCTGTTTTTATATAAAAGATACGCAATTCTGTGAAGTGCAATGGAAGTCTTTCCTGAGCCTGCACCGCCCTGAACAATTAGAATTTTGTCCTTTTCATTACGGATAATTGAATTCTGCTCCTTTTGGATGGTGCTTACAATGCTCTTAAGTCTGGCATCCGCATTAAGGGATAATGCCTGCTTTAAAATATCATCGTCAATCTTAATGTCGCTCTCCACAGCATATATCAGCTTGCCCTTTTTAATTTTGTATTGGAGCTTTCTTACAATCTCACCATTTACTGTTCCGGCAGGTGCCTCATAAGAAGCAATTCCTTTGTCATAATCGTAAAAAAGACTTGAAATCGGTGCACGCCAGTCATATATAAGGGGAGTGCCACCCTTTTCGTCTGCAAAATTACCAATACCTATATAGCAGACCTCTGGCTCCTCCTCGCCCTCAAATACAAAATCCACCCTCGCAAAATAAGGTGAATCCTTCATTCTGCTGTAGGTGTGAAGAGACTTAATATATCTGCTTTTTGAATTAACATGATTAAGAAGCTGCTGCCTGTTCTCATATTCCTCATAACCATACTCGTCAAAATCGCTGAAATTCTCCCAGTAGAATTCCTGTAATCCCAAAATATCCTTGTCGCTTACGTTAAGCTCATGAGTAATCTCACTAATAGCTGTGTCCAGCTTCTCTAATATCATTTCCAAATACTTTTCTTCGGTCAACACAATGTCCCCCATTTAATATGAATTTCCCTCTGTATTCTGATTTTTAACTATCTTAACTATTCGGCTTGTACCAAGTCTGCTTGCGCCAAGCTCCATAAAGTGCTCGGCATCCTCGATTGAGCTTATTCCTCCTGCCGCCTTTACAAGCACACCATCTGTCACGTTCGTAACCATAAGCTCCACATCTTCAAAGGTAGCTCCGGCAGTAGAAAATCCAGTAGATGTTTTAATATATTCTGCACCTGATTCAGATACAACCTGGCACAGCTTAAGCTTCTCCTCGTCAGTAAGCAGACAAGTCTCGATTATAACCTTTAAAAGCCTGCCATTACATGACTTCTTGACAACTTTAATCTCTTCAAGAATCTTATCGTAGAGTCCTGCCTTTGCCCAACCGATATTAATAACCATATCAATTTCATCTGCGCCCTCAAGTACTGCCTGCTCTGTCTCAAAGCATTTTACTGCTGTTGTATTATAACCGTTTGGAAATCCGATAACAGTGCATACTGCAAGCTCTCCATTTACTGATTTAATATATTCTGCTGCCTGCTTAACAAAGGATGGTGGAATGCATACGCTTGCAGTCTTATATTTCATGCCGTCATCGCATAATGCCTTAATGTCCCCCCATGTTGCAGTCTGTCCTAAAACAGTATGGTCAACCTTTGCCAAAATATCCTTAATATTCATAATTTCACTCCTTTGCTCTTGCGGTGTGATTATTCTAATAATTTTAACATTTATAAGGTGGGTTGGTCAATATATCGATGGCTTTTATTATGTATTGCATTGGATAAGAAATTTGAAGAATTGTTTTATTTCTAATAATATAAAGGTCATACCTTCAAGGACTTATACATCCTACAAAGGTATGACCTGCTTTTTATCTCCTAAACCGCTCCACCAGTCGCTTAACGCAACTTGTCATTCTGCGTATTGGATGAAATCTGATTACTGCCACAATGATAATCCCTGCCGGAATAACCACAAATACCAATCGGAAGAAGCTTAATACATCCAAGATATTCTCCACACCGATAGCTGCATTCTCCCAATAAGGATATGCTATCTCGTCAAAGCTCATTCCCTTAGTAAAGGACTTTGAAAATCTCTTTATTGAGCTGATAAAGGTGTAACGTTCAGTATTATCCATAATATGATATCCATCAGAACCTACTGCTGACTTAAACACCTCATCTATCTTATCGTATGCAAAATCTGTAACCGGATTAGGGAAAATTATCTCATAACAATCTATGCTTCCGCCTGTTAATGCGATTGGTACATAAGCTACACATGCCTTTGCACCACCCTCCTCAGCAAGATATCCGGCTTCATTTTCCACCACTCCTGCAACAGTACATTCTATGCCATTAACACTTATACTCATGCCTGCTACATCAATTGCACCAAAAAGCTTCCATGCAGCATCCTTATCAAGCACAATGTAATCCTGCATAACATTATCTGTGTTAAGATAATTACCATTAATCAGCTTGTGTTCATGAAACCTAAAAAAATCACCACCTACAACATATGTGTCAAGGCTTACGCTTCCTGCCCTGTCTGTATAAAAGGTATAAGCTGTTTTCCCTGAATATGCAGAGGTATATACCCTTGCATCCTCATTAGGTGCGGCTATTGCCGACTGAACGAGGGCATTATCAAGATTATATTCAAGCATCAATATATCGGTCTGACTAAGTGCCTTTTCTGAATTAAGAAATACACTTATCATTGAAGACTTACCTGTTGTGTCCCAGTATTTTGCACTTTGCTGCACCTTCTGGCTACTAACAAATACCGACGCTATAAGAGATAATACAGCATACAAGCCCGCACAGATTGCTATTATCAAGGTTAGCACAAGCTGTTTCCTTGTAAACTTTATATTAATTTTCTTCATCTGACCCTCCTGCTATATTAATCTGCAAGTCTTATCTGGTCTCCTGCTGATATAGGCTTGGTTGAGGTTGTAATTACGCTTTCCCAACCTTCAAGACCGCCTGAAATAGCTGTATGTGTATCATCAGATGCTAATTTCTTTACATCTACTCGGGTAGCTGTATAGCGATTTCCAAGAGGAGTATTCTTTGCTGTAACAATAAGAATATATGCACCATTACTGTCCTCTCTTACGGCAGTATTAGGAACCACCATATTATAGTTTGCCGATTTTTCACCAACAGATACAGTTACATTCTGTCCCGGTACAATGTCTGAACCTGTAACAGTAAATACAATAACTTTATTTTGTGGATTAGATATGTCGTTCTTAATTGCTGATACAGTAAGCACCATATCTGAGTAATACCACGAGCTTGCCACATCTGCCACATCACCAATTCTAATCTTGGCAGCCTGCTCCTTGGTTACACTCATTTCCATAATATAATCCTTACCTGAAAGCTGAATAACAGCCAGTGTGGTCTCCGCTGACACCTTTTCACCTGCAACAACATTAACTGAGGTTATTGTACCCGATACAGGAGCTAACACCTCATTACCAACTACCTTTAACATAGTATTATCATATACTGCCTTGGCATCTGCTATCTGCTCTAACATATCCTCAAGTGCCATCTGCATCATTATACTATTATATACTTCATCATAATTATTCTGTGCCGTCTGAACCTCATTAGCTGCAACCGCACGTTCATAAGTAAGCTGCGCCGCCTCATCAGACTGTGCTGCCTGCTTATCGGCAATGGCTTTTTCGAGATTAGTTATCTGTGTCTGATAGCTTTCAAGATCAGCCTTTGCGGCATTAAGCGCTGTTGTATATGGCTCCTTCTGATTTGCCAGATTAATAAGCTGCGCTACTACCTCTGCCTGCTGCGCTGCCTGCTCCTCAGGACTTAAAGCATTAAACTGCTGTTGAATGGCAGTAATAGAACTCTCATATTCAGCAATCTTACCCTCTGCCTCGGTAATCTTAGAATTTGCGCTGACAACGCCTGCTCTTGCCGCCTCAAGCTGCGTTTCCTCTGAGCTTGTATCAACAATTGTTACATTAGATACACTAATCTTTGCATCAATTGCTTCTAAGGCATCCTCTTTTTCCTCAAGAATATCAGATAATGTTGTAAGAAGACTCATATTACTGTTAAGATATGCATCATCATTATTCTCTGCTGCCGTAACAATCTCGGCACTTACTCTGTTCTCAATAATATATTTCTGATAGCTCTCCACAAGAGCCTCATAATTATCCCATGCATCATCAGCCTCCGTGCTAACTCCTTCTGATAAAACAAAAAGTACATCGCCCTTAGATACCACATCACCCTTACGCACATTAACACTCTCAATGGTTCTTCCCTCAGAAAGCACCACGCTATATGGGTCAACAGCCTGAATGGTTCCGCTGCCTCTGATTGCTGTAGCTATATTTCCACTTGAAATATAATCTACAGATGCCTCTGCCAGCGAATAATTCATAATTGTATTAGAGAAAAACGTCAGCAAAAGCAGTATTACAAGAAATATTATAAGGATATTTTTTATCCAGTCTTTTCTATTGTTTTCTTTCATTTATAGCCTCTTTTCTATCCTTTAATTCCACCCTGGTACGTGATACCCTCTACCAGATAATCCTCACTGTAGAGGAATAACAAAAGTCCCGGTACCATGTATATTGTCGCTACTGCAAAGGCAAGACCAATCTCGCCTGAATTAATCTTTGATAAGAATACCGATAACGGATATTTCTCCGTATCAGTAAACATGATAAGGGGCTGCTCAACCATATTCCAGTAATCAATAAATACTAAGATTGCACAGGAATATATTGCTCCCTTACAGATTGGCATTGCAATCTTACGAAACATCTGCCACTCGCCTGCTCCGTCAATCTGAGCCGCCTCAAAAAGTGCCGTAGGTATACGCCTCATATACTTTGTAAGCAGGTACACACTAAACGGCGAGAATATACCCGGCAGCCATATTGACCAATTGGTATTAAGAAGCTTAAACCAATCCGCCACCAGATAATTAGGCACCAGAGTAACCTGATATGGCATTAACATTAGAATAATATATGCAAAGAACACTATGCTCTTAAGCTTCCCCTGTGTTCTTGCAAATCCATAGGATGCAAGGCATGCAATAAGTATCTGGAATATTGTAATCGGCACAACCAGAATAACTGAATTCCAGAACTTAAGCAAATATGAGGGACTCTTTAACAACACCGTAAAATACTGGTCAAAGGACACCATATCCGGTATCAGCTTAAGATTAACTGCCTCTGATATATACTTCTTTGCGCCACTATCCGTTGTAGCAAATATCATTCCGTAATTGGAGCTTATTTCCGATGCCGACATAAAAGAATTGGCAATTGTTAGTATTGTCGGCATTAAAAATATTACCGCAAAGCTGCCTGCAAATAAAAAGCAGAGAGTTCTGACTAACAAGCCCTTTTTCTTCATAACCTTAGGTATATTTGTCTTATCCATTATTCCTCCACATCCTTTCCGAAATGATTTTCTATAAGGAATAATGCTCCGATAAGCACTATCATTACCAGCGACATCAGAATGGCTGCTGCCGATAACTTCTGATAGTCTAAGGATTTAAACATATTATTCATGTAATGCTGCAACATATATAAGCTGTCATAAGGATAATCAGTGGTAAGAAGATATACCTCTCTGAATATCTTAAATGAGCTTATAATGGACATTATCGTAACAAATAATATGGTTGGTGACAGATATCGAATTTTAATTTTCCAGAATATCTGCCATGAATTGGCACTTTCCAGCTTGG
>JAZQLB010000033.1:0-4084 GCA_045542475.1 Lachnospiraceae bacterium
TCTCACCCTTTTTATCATCAAGGGCATTGTATATAATTTTAACTAATTCCTTTGCTTCCATTCATAACCTCTTTAATATTTATTCTTCAAAATCTGCTTTCAGAGAATTGTATGCAGCAACTGTGGTTGTATCAAGAGAATATTTTTTGCTGCTTACATATTCTATGGTTCCCTTTAGTATCTCGTAGGTACATCTTCTGATATCTTCAAAGGCAAGCCTTCTGAAATAATCAAGCCTTGGTGCTTTATTTCGGTTAGGCTCAATATAATCTGCCACATATATTATCATATCCAGCATAGACATGTCCGTACAGCCTGTTGTGTGATACTCTATGGCATGATATATTTCGCTATCCTGCACACCATATTTATGCCATGAAAGATAGGCTCCCAGCTTGGCATGAAGTAAATCCGGCTGCTTTAGCTCAAATTCTGTAATAGATATATTACGTTTTTTGCATTTTTCAAGCAGCTCCTCATCCGAGAAATGCTTTGCACAGTCATGAAGCAGTCCTGCCATAAATGCCTTTTCCATGTCAATATCGTATCGCATGGCAAGTGAGGCGGCAGTATAGGCAACACCCATGGTATGCTCCATTCTGTCCGGCTCAAGCCTATGCTTTAGCTTTTTTTTAATATGATTAATTTGTTCCGTATTCATTGCTTTGCCTCTTAGCTATAGAGTCTGTTAGTTTTGATATAATTATATACTTCATCAGGAAGCTTGTAGCGTACAAGAGAAATATTCTTTCTTATATCCTCCCGTATACTGCTTGAGCTTATTTCTATCTGAGGTGTGTCAATAAAGTCAACCTTCGCCTTATACGCTGCCATATATTTGTTCCTGACAGCCATAAGCTCGTCATTCTCCACATTATTACGATTAGCCACAACAAGTCTTGTATGTGCACATATTATCTCCGGCTTGTACCATTTTTCAAGCTTAAGAAAGGAATCCGTTCCCATAATAAAATAAAACTCATGGTCAGGATAGTCTGCTGAAAGATCCGTCATGGTAACTGCCGTATATGAAGGTCTTTCTTTATCTGTTTCATAGGTAAATAATTCAAAGTCCGGGTTATCCTTAATTGCCTCTGCAACCATCTGTAAACGGTGCTTCTTATCAAGAATACTGTCATCCTTATGCGGCGGGTCTCCTGCCGGCATAAACCATACCTTATCAAGCTTAAGACCTGTAAGGGCAGCCTGAGCAATAATCAGATGCCCCATATGAATGGGATTAAAGGTTCCACCCATTATACCTATCTTTTTCATGGTTAACCTCCTTGTTTTGGAAGTTTATTTTAAAATAATCTGCTTATTTAGGAAGTTCAATCTTTCTGTTTTTCTTATCAGGTGCCTGCTTATAAAGCACGATTTTCTTACCTATAACCTGAACCACCTCTGAACGGGTTCTCTCAGCAACTATCTGAGCGATTTCGTTAGGGTCATCAATACAATTTTTAAGAACACTGATTTTAATTAATTCTCTTTTGTTAAGGGCTTCCTCAACAGCAGCTGTAAGCTCCGGTGTAAGTGAGCTCTTTCCAATCTGGAAAATAGGGTCTGTTGTCATTGCAAGTCCTTTTAAATATGCTCTCTGCTTAGTTGTCATTATATTATCCTCCATTTGCTGTGGTAAACGGTGTCAAAAGGATGCTTCGCATCCGTGACATGAACATATAGGTATTACAAATTAATTTGAATATCTATATGTCCATGTCACTAAGCACTAAAGGTGCTTTTGACACCACAAAATAAAATTAGTGATAGAAATCAAATTCAAGATATCCGCCCATCTTAACTGTATCGCCCTCTTCGATTCCAAGCTCATCAAGTCTCTCTATAATACCGTTCTCCTTAAGAAAACGCTGGAAGAAAGCAAAGCCCTTCTCATCATCAAGGTTAGTATATCCAAGCATTCTGTCAATCTTCTCACCTTCTACCACATATACGCCATTGGTTTCTTTGTAAATGTTGATTGGTAAGCTATCTGAATACATTTCCTCAGGGAAGTACTCACGCTCGAATACGATTGGCTCCTTATCAAGACCGTTAAGCATCTTCTTAACAGCATATAATAGCTCCTTAACACCCTTTCCTGCTACAGCAGATATTGGGTAGACCTCTATACCCTGTGGCTCAAATTCCTTCTTAAGACGTTCTACAGGGTCCTCATCCCCCGGATATATAACATCAATCTTATTAGCTGCAATAACCTGTGGTCTCTTTAAAAGCTCAGGATTATAAGCCTCAAGCTCAGCATTAATGGTCTTAATATCCTCAATAGGGTCTCTTCCCTCTGTTCCGGCTGCATCTACGATATGAATAATAACCTTAGTTCTCTCAATATGTCTAAGGAATTCATGACCTAAACCGATACCCTCAGAAGCTCCCTCAATAAGTCCCGGAATATCTGCAATTACAAAGCCGTCCGTACCCTCAAGGTCAACCACACCAAGATTAGGATTAAGTGTGGTAAAATGATAATTGGCAATCTTAGGCTTTGCATTAGATACTCTTGAAAGGAAGGTTGATTTACCTACATTAGGGAAACCAACCAAGCCTACATCTGCGATAACCTTAAGCTCAAGTCTTACAGTAAGCTCCTGTGCTTCCTGTCCCGGCTGTGCGTACTTTGGAACCTGCATGGTAGCTGTTGCATACCACTTATTTCCACGACCGCCTCTGCCGCCCTTAAGAATAGTCTCACGCATACGCCCATTACTCATATCTGCAATAACCTTGCCTGATACATCATCTATAATAACTGTTCCTTCAGGAACCTTAATTACCAAATCCTCGCCATCCTTACCATGGCAAAGTCTCTTGCCGCCCTCTTCACCGCTCTGGGCAACGTATTTTCTTATATGTCTAAACTCGTTAAGAGTATTAATTCCTTTGTCAACCTCGAATATGATGTCGCCGCCCTTACCGCCGTCGCCACCGTCCGGTCCTCCTGCTGCAACGAAAAGCTCACGTCTAAAGCTTACGTGACCATCGCCGCCTTTTCCTGATTTAATAAATATTTTTGCTCTATCTGCGAACATTAAAATCCCTCCATATTGGTGCATATATTGGTACAATAGACAAAGTTCAAAAAAAGGCTTCAAACCAAAACGATTTGAAGCCCATAATAATTAGTTGTTTGACTCAACTGGGTAAACAGAAACCTGCTTCTTGTCCTTACCCTTTCTCTCAAACTTAACAACACCGTCAACTAATGCGAATAATGTATCATCGCCACCTCTGCCAACATTGTTGCCTGGGTGAATCTTAGTTCCACGCTGTCTGTAAAGGATATTTCCAGCTAATACGAACTGACCGTCAGCTCTCTTAGCACCTAATCTCTTAGATTCTGAGTCTCTACCGTTCTTAGTAGAACCAACACCCTTTTTATGAGCGAAAAATTGAAGGTTCATTTTAAACATGGTTACACCTCCTCGAATGTAATGGATATATATTCTTGATTCTCTTCAGCTATATTAAGAAGTCCTAACACAAGTGAATTAAGTAATAAAACCGAATCACTGCTATATCCTTCTGTAAGTCTGAAACTAATCACAGCATTTTCTTCGTCCTCTTCGCCTTCAAATCCATCCTCAGTTAACTGTTCAATGGAAGCGCAGGCATTCAAAACTAATGCTGAAACTGCGGCACATACAATATCACTTCCGCTCTCTGCGTAACCTGCATGGTCTGCACAACGAAAGCCTATTACATCGCCTTCTGAATTCTTATAGACTGTTACCTTAGTCATCTAATCATTCCCCGCTAATTAAGCGTTAATCTTTTCAATCTTAACCTTAGTGAATAACTGTCTGTGACCGTTCTTCTTGTGGTATCCGGTCTTTCTCTTGTACTTGTAAACGATAACCTTCTTATCCTTGCCCTCGCTTACAACACTTGCAGATACAGTTGCACCAGCTACTGTTGGGTTACCAACAACAACCTCAGCATCACTAACTAAAAGTACCTGATCAAAAGTTACTGTCTCTCCTACTGAGCTAGTAAGCTTCTCAATCTTTAATACATCGCCTTCAGATACCTTATACTGCTTTCCACCTGTTGCAATAATTGCGTA
>JAZQLB010000034.1:0-3765 GCA_045542475.1 Lachnospiraceae bacterium
AGGAAAGTCTTGTGCCAGATAATAAGGCACCGGAACCTCATTGTGACACTCCCGATATTGAGCTTAAGAATGTATCGGTGCAGATTGACGGACAGGATATTCTTAAGAATATTAATATATCTATTCCTTATGGTAAAAAGGTGGGTATTGTAGGAGAGACCGGTTCCGGTAAAAGTATTCTTCTTAAAACACTGGTTCGCATTCGTGATATTACAAGTGGAAGTATAACCATCGATGGACGGGATATTAAGGTGTACAGCCTTGAAAATCTTAGAAATATGTATTCTTATGTATTTCAGGATGTATTTTTGTTCTCTAATACCATAGAGTCTAATATTGCCTACAGTAAGGCAGATATTAATGAGCGGATGGTAACTAAGGCGGCTACCCATGCGCAGGCAGACAAATTTATTGATGCACTGGCTGACAGATATAAGACAATAGTTGGAGAGAGAGGTCTTGGTATCTCAGGAGGTCAGAAGCAGAGAGTATCAATTGCTAGAGCCTTCCATAAGAATGCACCTATATTTGTGCTGGATGATTCCACAAGTGCTTTGGATGTTAATACAGAAAGGGTGCTTTTAAAGGATATCCGTGAGAATTTTGCGGAGAAGACTGTAATTATTACGGCACATCGGTTCTCTTCGGTTGTGGATTGTGACGAGATTCTTTATATGAAGGATGGAGAGATTACTGAGAGAGGAACCTTTAAGGAGCTTATGGCTCTTGGTGGCAGCTTTGCCCGTGTATATAATGTTCAGCAGGAGCAGCAGGCATCCACTATAGATTATGATAGCCTTGCGGGAGGTGTGAATAATGGCTAAGCGTAATACCTTTTTCGAGGATGAAAAGATTGAAAAGAAGATTGATATAAAGCAGCTTGGAAGAACCCTTAAATACATTCTGCCTTATAAGAAGCTGCTGATTTTAGTAAGCTGTATGATGTTAATTGCAGCGGTTGTATCACTTCTTCCTCCAAGGCTTTTAAAGCTTATTGTTGATGAGGTTGTGGTGGATAAGGATTACCATGAATTATTTATGGTGGGTGCAGGTCTAGTGCTTTTGGCGGCAGTAGAGATTCTGTCCACATTCGTACAGGCAAGAAGCATGGGAAAAATGGGACTTAACATTATATCCCGTATAAGAACGGATATTTTTGACAGATTGCAGCAGCTTTCTTTTGATTATTTTGACAATCGTCCTGATGGAAAGATTGTAGTACGAGTAACAGAGTATATTAATGGACTGGCGGACTTTTTCTCCAACTATGTTATGATGTTTGCAATATATATTGTAAAAATAGTTGTTGTTACTGTATTTATGCTTTCCTTAAGTCCAATGCTTACATTAATTGTATTTGTAACGGTTATTCCGATGATGACAATAGTATTCTGGCTGCGTTCACATCTTCGTAAGATGTATACCGCACATCGTGCCAAGAATTCTAACCGTACAGCCTTTCTGGTTGAATCCATTATGGGAGAGCAGATTGTAAAAAATTATAACCGTATCGATATAAATAAGGATATTTACAAGCAGATTCATGAAGAAAGTGTTGATATGTGGTGGACCATTGTGAAGCGTTCAAGGCTTAATCATCCTGTGGTTATGACCTTCTGGCATATAGGAACGCTGTGTATATATGGTGTGGCACTTGCACTTATTCTTAGCGGTAATGATATGATTACTGCAGGAGTGGTAATAACCTTTACTACATATATGAGCTCGTTTCAGGACCCGTTATCGCAGATATCAACTATAATTCAGGAGCTTGCGCAGGTAAGCTCTAACTTAGAGCAGGTATTTGATACTATTGACTATCCTTTGGATATTAAGGATAAGGAAAATGCAGTTGAGCTTAGGGAGGTTAGAGGAAAGGTAGACTTTAATAATGTTACCTTTGCATATGAAGAGGATGTTAATATCTTAGAGAGCTTCAACCTTCATGTTGCGCCCGGTGAGACTATTGCTTTGGTAGGTCCTACAGGAGCAGGAAAGACCACAGTAATTAATATGCTTACTCGTTTTTATGATGTAAAGATAGGAAGCGTTACCATTGATGGCGTGGATGTAAGGGATGCAAGTCTCTCTTCTCTGCGTAAGGAGGTTGGTGTTCTTATGCAGGACCCATTTATATTTAAAGGTACAGTAATTGACAATATCCGTTATGGTAAATGGGATGCCACGGATGAGGAGTGTATAGCAGCAGCTAGGCTTATATTTGCAGACAAATTTATTCAAAAGCTTAAAGACGGCTATTATCATCAGCTTGAGGAACGTGGAAGTGGTTTATCTGCCGGAGAGAAGCAGTTAATAAGCTTTGCAAGAATAGTTCTTAAGAATCCGTCAGTAATTATTCTTGATGAGGCAACAAGTGCCATTGATACGGAGACTGAGCTGTATATAAAGGAAGCTCTGGACATTCTTATTAAGGATAAGACTGCATTTATTGTGGCACACAGACTGTCTACAATCCGCAATTCAGACAGAATTCTATATATTAGTAATAAGGGAATTGCGGAGGAAGGAACCCATGAAGAACTGATGGCTAAGAAGGGGTTGTACTACGAGCTTGCAAGATAATATTTATGATGATAAAAAATAATGATAAAATAGTGCAATTAACTATTGATTTTCACTCAATTTGCCTATAAAATTAGAACTGTAGACACAAAAAAATAATTTATGTGTCAATAAAGAGAAGGTAGATTAATTTTACGAAAGGGCAAAAATATGACAGAAAAACAGTACAAAAAAGCGGATGTGATGGTTTTAACAACATTATTGGTGGTTATGTTTGGTACATTACTGAATATGCTAGGAATGATTAATTCGGGTAGAGGGGGCTTTACTGTAGTACTGGTTGCAGTTATCAGTATGGCGGGAATTGTTGCTTCTATTATGTTCTATTCTAAGTACAAGGGAACAAAGAAATGTGGAATACTAATGTCAGTAACGACAATAATTGTATGGGCAGTTATGGCTGTTTTAGTGGATGCACAGTTTTTCTATATGCTCGCTGCACCGATATTTATTGCGCAAATGGCATATCTGGAGAAAAAGAGAATCCTTATAAGTGCAGCAATAATTTTACCGATATTTGCAGGTAAGAGTCTTATGCTTACAGGTGAGGGGGCAGTGTCACCGACAGAGGCCGGAACATCAATTATTATATTAGTTTTAATTATTATTTCAGTATATAATATTACCAGAATATGGATAGCCTTTAATACAGAAAATCTTAGCACAGTTAAGAGAGTATCAGAGGAGCTGGTGGCGCATTTTGACGGAGCTAATGAGTATGTACAGGTGCTTGATGAGGTGCTTAATAAGAGTAATTTATCTATGCAGGATATTGCCACTAATATTGAGAGTACTGCGCATGAGATTCAGAATCAGTCATTAAGATGTATGGATATTGAGAATAATACACAGAATGCAAAAGCACAGACAGATACCATGGTGCAGGCTTCTGATCAAACCTTACAGGAGGTTGTTGCCGGTTCGGAGGCAATTGCACAGTTACATAGTCATGCACAGGTAGTAGAGCAGGATAATAAGAGGACTGTAGAATATGTAGAGGCGTTGAATGAGAGAACAATAGCGGTACAGAATATTATCAGTACCATCGCCGGAATTGCTACACAGACCCATCTGTTGGCATTGAATGCTTCAATTGAGGCTGCAAGGGCAGGAGAGGTAGGTAAGGGCTTCGCTGTAGTTGCAGATGAGATAAGAGTGCTGGCGGTAAAGGCAAAAACTGCT